>JAUZPM010000047.1 GCA_030705925.1 Bacillota bacterium | reverse complement strand
CTCAAGGTATTCTATCAAAGATTTTCTTCCGTCTAAATTGAGAGAAATCAGCCCAGACAACATCTTTGATATAGGCATTTCATTTAGAAAGGGCTCGTTTAATTTATCAATTGGATATCGATATTTCGTAAGCCCTAAAATATAGTCTGTATTAAGATTATAAAGCTGAGCTAGTCCTATAAGGTGCCTGATGGGAAGTTCATATTCTCCGGTTTCATATTTTGAATAATATTGCTGAGCAATACCTAGCGCTTTTGCAACTTGGGTCTGAGTAAGATCTCTATCCTCACGTATTTCGCGTATTAAAACATTCAAAGGTTTCATATCACACCCCATCTCTTTTACAAAAATATTACTATACAATAGATACGTAGTATTGGCATTAGATGTATTATACGAAATAATTAATACGAATTAATTGTATTGGAGTGATGACAATGAAAACGGATGCAGTAAGAAGAATGGACGAGCTTGGTCGTATTACTATCCCAATTGAAATGAGAAATGCTTTAGGGTGGGACAACAAGACGAAAATTTCGATCAGCCGTGATGGAACCCAGTTGGTTTTGGATCTTTATGAGGACAGCTGTATGGTATGCGCCAGCGAAGAGAATCTCAAAGAAGTTCACGGAAAGTACATCTGCCAAAAATGCATTGAAGAGATCAAGCAATACTCCTAATAGTTTACCATCTTTACAATACCTAATAGAACTATGGCATAAAACACGGGGCTGCGGAAATCCGCAGCCCTATAGCTTCTATCACATAATTAATATATTAAGTGTGGTATTATAAAAACAAAAACCCCGTATGCCGCATGGCTACAGGGCTTTTTCTGGCGGAGAAGGCGGGATTTGAACCCGCGCGCCGGTTTCCCGACCTACACCCTTAGCAGGGGCGCCTCTTCGGCCAACTTGAGTACTTCTCCGAATAAAAAATAACTATTAAATTAAAAAAGAAGATGGCGGAGAGAGAGGGATTCGAACCCCCGGCTCTTTCGAGTCACTGGTTTTCAAGACCAGCTCCATAAACCACTCGGACATCTCTCCGTTTAAAGTTGCATTAGATATGTTAGCATAAAAATCTGCACTTGTCAAATGAAATCATTGTATTTTTTAACGAAAAAGAAGCAAAGTTTTTTTACCTTGCTTCTTTTTTAATTTAGGGAGGAGTTAACTCTTAAGCTTTTTAATAGGATCAATATATTCGTCATTTTTTAGCATTTCAAAGTGCAGATGCGACGCTTCGGATACTTCGGAAAGCATGCTTTGACCAACTGCGCCTATTGTATCTCCTCCTGCAACCTGTTCTCCAACAGCTACTCCTGCCGGCAAATCAGGAGAAAGATTAGAATAACGGCTTACAATATTATCCTTATGCTGTATAACGACCGTAGTCCCGCCCAATTCATCATTATAAATATTTATTATCTGTCCTTCCGCGCAAGCTTTTACCGGAGTCCCAACAGCTGCCCCAATATCTACCCCGGTGTGTGTTCTGTAGTCCTGCATTGTATTTGAGAATACAAGCACATCCCCAGAATAGTCTTTTACGATTTCACCTTCAACCGGCATTGTAAAATATGTTGCTGTTGTTTCTGTTTTAGGTGTTGTTGTTTTCTTTGTATCACTTTTTGCTGTGGCGGCATTATTTTGGTTTTCAGCCTTTTTAGGTTCTGCGGTCTTTACCTGCGGCGCTGAATCCTTTGTTTGGCTCGGCGCTGTTATGTCGGTTTCAGGTTTTTCTGTAGGCTGAATGGTTTCTTCCTTTGGTGTTGTCTCGTCGGATGCGTTATCTTTACTTTGGCTATAGGGCTCATTAATATCAAATGAGTTTTTTACAGACAAATATGTTGTTGTTCCGACAATGCCCGCACATAAAAGTAAGGCGATATAAAACCCTTTTCCGCCGATAAAGCGGGAAAAACCGTTAAGCGGCTTCTTGCTGTCCGAACTTTTTTGTTTCATAGCGCATGATCCTTTCAAAAGTATTA
The DNA here is from genome assembly GCA_030705925.1 of Bacillota bacterium. Taxonomy (NCBI): domain Bacteria; kingdom Bacillati; phylum Bacillota; species Bacillota bacterium. The sequence goes on along the minus strand of JAUZPM010000047.1, from coordinate 14,747 downwards.
TTGAAAGTAGTATAGCCATGCGCTTTCTTTTTATACATAAGTATTATGCAGATTGACCAGAAACAGTATAATAATCCATTATTTCAGAGCCATGATAATACCATTTAATAATATCAGTATAAGTTTTTCCCTGTTTGGCCATGTATTCAGCACCATTTTGGCTCATGCCCACTCCGTGGCCATAACCTCGGACATCAAACACGAAATTTCCATTCTTAACGTATAAATTAAAAGTAGCAGATTTAAGATTAAATAGCTCGCGAACTTTTACACCTTTAATATCAACGCCGCATATTTTAATAGTCGATATATTCCCTCCAGTTGTATATTGGCTTTTTCCTATCCAATCTGAAATGTTCTTCGGAAATTCTGCATTTGGGCTAAAATCAGAAATTACACGTTTAAAATCTTCAGGTGATAAGGTTACTGTTGAAAAATATTGTTCGTCATTTAGGTCCCCTTTGCTCTCTGTGCTTACGAGGTAGGGAACAGCGGTCCCCCATACATCCTCCGCATTTTCTGTTCGCCCGGATGACGCAGCATGAAATACCGCATTTATGATTTTATTTTGATAAACAGCAACCATTCCTCTTGTATCACTGACAGCTGTACCGATACGTTTTAAATATTCTTCTGCGTGATCCCCCCATTTTTCACGTGCCTTATCCACACTAATATATGCTTTGCAATGTTTATAGTCATCGCATACATCAGCTCCTTTATGTGCTGCCTTCACGGCATCTCCGCCAAAATTTTTTTTGTACAAAATGTATGTTCTAGCTGCAACCGCTTGAGCTTTAAGGGCTTCCATTTCAAATGTAGGGGGAACCTCAGCTGCTAACACTCCAACTAAATATTCTTCGAGATCTACTGTTTTGACCTCGCCGGTCTCATGAAAATACACTGTTATTTTTGTTGAAGGAGCAGTTGAGGCATTATTATTTGTTTTATCTTGAGTTGTTTGAGTATTGGCCTTTTGTGTGTCTTGCGCATCTGTTTTTGGGGTATTCTGTGAGTTATTTTCGCTGTCTGTCTTCTTTACCTCTTGAACAGTTGGAGCCATTGTTTCAGCTGCTGTTGACGGTGATAAGCCTACAATCAGCGCCGGAAGCACCATTGCAGATATAAGAGAAGTTGCTGCAATAGCTAAAAATTGTTTTGTAAATCCCATCATGCTCTCTCCTTTTGTGGTCTTAATAATATCTATGACAGGACATGCAATCTCATGCCCATGCAATTTGTAAATAATAAAAAAATAAGTGCCTTTCCGGTACTTATTCTTTAATATATTTGATATTTTTATATTCCAAATAGGTGAGCCATGTCATTGCAATATCTAAAAAAGTTAATATTAAAAGAAATAAAGAATGGCTAAATGTATAGCGGTAGATCTGGTAAACAATAAATAAGATCAACGAAACAATCGCAAGAGGATACGCCCAAGGCTTCTTCCATAAAAGTAAAATTATAAGAACACACTTGACTATACCATGTGAAACTAAATAAAATACAGTGAAAGACATAGTGCTTATCGAGAGACTGTGACTTAGAGTTACCAATAAATTTGCAAGTTTGTCTTTAGGATCTTCAGACAATTCATGTAATGTAAGTGTATATACAAGCTTGCTAAGTCTGTAAGGTTTAAAAAACAAAAGTAATGTTCCACCTATAATTTCTAACAACCCGTCAATACCTTTAATTACAAGTCCGGCTTTAAAGCTTAAATGTACTAAATAATTCTTTTTCATATAATTATTTTATGATGATTTATTCTTATGATACTCCAATTGCTAACTAGGCTATACAGCTTTTTAATATAATATCTATGGTTGCTTCAATAAGTCTGCTCCTATCGATTTCATTTCTGCCAAATACGATTCTATCAATAGTTGCTGAAATCAAATCAAAGGTTACCGTAGCTGCAGCCTGAATATCTTCTGTTATTAAGCCTTCTTTCATTTCAAAAAAATATCCTATAGTGTTTTGCATGGTCTTTTCTTTATTCTTTTCAAGAATTTCCGCAATTTTAGGGTTATAGTAAGAGAGTACATTTAATTCCCTGTTGAGTTCTTTAGATTCTTCATGAACTTTGATAAGATTTTCGATCAATGCCCTTAACCATAATCTGCTGTTTGTCTTAAAAAAATCCTGGTCATTTACAATTTCATTTTTTGCAATTTCGAACTTTTTATGATAACGATCCAATATTTCAAAAAAAATAGTATCCTTATCTTCAAAATAAGAATAAAGACTGCCGATCGACACCTGCGCTCTTTGCGCGATTTCATTGGTAGTCGTTTTATAGTATCCTTTTTCACAAAACAACGAAAACGCGGAATCAAGAATTTTTTCCTTAGTGTTAATACTGCGCAGCTGTCTAGGATTTCTAGTTTTCGCATTCCTTATTGATTTTTGAGACTCATTAGATATCATATATATCAGCTCCTGAGCCTATTTTATGATTATTATCATAGATTGTCAATAAATCGAAGTAAATACTCACATTTATGTTGACAAATTTTAATCATTAGTCTATCATATCAAATATGAGTTTATGCTCGCATTTGATATTGAGGTGTAATATGAAAAATAAAAAAACTTTGGCAATTGTTTTTTCTGTTGGCATTGGAACATTTATGTCGTCTCTTGATTCAAGTATTGTCAATCTTGCAATGCCATTAATCAAAAGTGATTTTGGAATTTCGCTTTCCATGGTTGAGTGGATTGTAACAGCATACCTGCTTATTGTAAGCAGTCTAATGCTTACATATGGGCGTTTGTCCGATCTTTACGGTCATAAAAAGGTTTATTCGACTGGGTTTATTATATTCTTAGCAGGTTCATTGCTTTGCGGATTGTCATTTAATATTGAAATGCTAATAGTATGCAGAGTCATACAAGCACTCGGAGCAGGTATGTTGTTTTCAACCGGGCCTGCTATAATTACAGAATCAGTTCCGCCAACAAGTAGGGGAAAGGCTTTAAGTATAACAGCAATTGCAGTTGCGTTAGGTCTCTGCATTGGGCCTGTTATCGGCGGTACGCTGTCAACTTTCTTCGGCTGGCAAAGTATATTTTTTATAAATATTCCGATCGGACTTTTAGGCATTTTTATGGTTAGAAAAAATATACCCAAGGATATGAATAGGGCATATGTTCCATTTGATGTAGCCGGCAGTTTTCTGATCTTTATTGCATTATTTGTTATTCTGCTGCCGCTCAGCATATCGGGAGATTATAACATTCCTACCGCATTATTTGTTTCGTTGCTCGCAGCAGGTGTTTTAATTATAGTATTTTTTATCTATTATGAAAAAAAATGCTCTTATCCTATGCTGAACATCAGTCTTTTCAAAAACCGAGTATTTAGCTTTAGCAATGTTGCCGCACTATTTACCTATATGGCTCAATTCATAATGGTCTTTTTGGCACCATTTTACCTTGAAAACCTTCGCGGATACTCGGCACTTCTAAGCGGAATGCTTTATCTGCCAATGCCCCTTGCTACTATGTGCATAGCCCCAATAAGCGGTTATATTTCAGACCGTTTTGACAGCAGGTATATAAGTTCTTGCGGTGACCTAATAATGGCATGCGGACTCTTTATGCTGAGTTTTTTAAACATCAATACATCAATTGCCTATACAGTAGTCTCCATGGTTATTACCGGCATAGGATTCGGCATGTTTCAGACGCCGAATAACAGCGCAATTATGGGAAATGTTCCGCCTGAAAATCGTGGCACTGCATCGGGAACTCTTGCAACTATGAGAAATATAGGTATGGCAATTGGAGTGGCATTATCTGGAGCACTTTTTTCTTTTTATCAGAATAAAGCCGCAAAAACACTTGCAGTGCAAGGGCAGTCTGGCACGGTGCTAAAAAATAGCGCTTTCACACACGCATTGCACATTACTTTCATTGCATCAGTTATTGTCGCTTTTGTTGCAATGATAGCATCATTAAACAAAGGAAAGGTCAAAGTCGAAAAATAGCAAGCTTACATAATATATAAAAGCTATAAAATTGATAAAGGGTTAGGATTTCGCATCCTAGCCCTTTGTTTAATTGCAAAAGCTCAGTTTGAGTTTACATACGAATATTTTATTGACTTGATTTTTACTCATTCTCCTTAATCCACATATCCGCCTTCATTACCTTGGCAAAAGTTCCGTTAAGAGCTGCCATGAATGCACTTTGAACTTGTTCCGCTGAAACTGCGGTTTCTCCCCATTTCAAATCTCTTGTTGCGCAAGCATCTTCTATTAGCGTGACAGAGTATCCGTAACTGCTGGCAGTTCTGACCGTTGTATCCACACACATATGGGTCATCATGCCACAGACAACCAACTGTTCAACACCTTTTTCCTCTAGCTTTTCTTTTAAATTTGTGCCCAAGAAACTGTCTGGTCTATGCTTGATTATGATTTCTTCGCCATCAAACGGGATACATTTTCTATAAAAATCAGCTCCAGCGGTATCCGGTGTAAAAAAACTGGCACCGGGATTTGTGCTTATATGACGAATATGATATATCGGCAATCCATGTTCCCGAAAAAAGTTCAGGATTTTGTTGGCCTGTGATGCCGCTTGCTCTGGCTTAACCAATTCATACTTTCCGCCCTTAAAATAATCATTTTGAATATCTACCAAAATCAAACCGATTTTCACTTAAACCACCCCCTTATCTCATAGTCATTTAGCGCTTTAATGAGAGTATAAGGCTGGTAAAATAAAAAGTAAATTACTTACTTTTTGGTAGGTACGGGGTTCGGACAGGCAATTCCTTTTTGTTCAAGAAGCTCTCTCTGTCCATGTTCCAACATATAAGATACACCAACATCCTGCATGATACGAACAGCTTCTAATAATTGATCTCCTCTTTCCGTTAGAAAATACTCTACGTGAAGAGGAAATCCGTTATAACTTGTTTTGTTTATAATTCCAAACTCTTGCAATTCTTTTAATTGCTGAAGCAGCATTTTTTCTGAAATGCCATCAATCCCATGCTTTAATTCTGAAAATGTTTGCTTCCCATGTCTAAGCTGAAATATCAAAATTGTCTTCCATTTCCCTCTAACAAAATCATGTACAATTTCTAGCGGGCAAGTATAATTTTCACGGATTTTCATTCTTACTTCATCCTTTACCCCAGTATATAAAACTCCTACTTTCCGGCTGTTCTTTCTTGAATTGTTACTTTGATCTTATCGCCGGGCTGCTTGCCAATTTTTGCTCTTATCTCTTTTCTAATCCCTATAATATGACACGGCGTTTTCATTTTTACGAGGCTTCCTTCGTATTGTTCCCCATCAAAAGTTGCGCTGACAGGAACTCTGCCTTTTCCGAATTCCGCCTTAACGTCAAAAGGTATTTCTATATATGCTCCGTCAATATCAGGCACTTTCTTAATTTCTGCCTCAAATTCATAAACCTTACTGTTCATGATAAATATTTCTCCTTAGACTCTACTAATCCACATTGTGCATCTTTTAAAAACACCCGCTGAACACTCTATAAGAATTACGAAAGCATTCCCGTATGCACTCTATCATACATCTATTATTTGTTGACTAAAAAAGCTCACACCTTACGGGAAGTCTTAAGGCTAGACTTGTTTAAGGCTATGGCATCGCATATCAGCTGTTTAAACGCCACCTCGTCCACCGCGTCTCCCTCGCTAAAGTCGATGGCTCTTCTTGCATTTCCTTCCAAACTTGAATTAAAAAGCTTTGAAGAATCATTTAGCGATGCACCCTTGGCAAATGTTATCTTCACGACATTCTTATAAGTCTCCCCGGTGCATATCATCCCATCGTGAGACCAAACAGGGGTTCCCCTCCACTTCCACTCCTCAACAATCTCCCGGTCAACCTGCCTGATCAGATTGCGTACCTTCGAGAGCGTCTGTCCACGCCAATCACCCAGTTCCGCAATTTTCTCGTCGATTAGTTGGGATGGAGATTTTGTGCCAGTCGCAGACTGCTTTTCCATAGTAAACCCCTCCAGATTCATGTATTTTACCTATATTTTAACCTGTTTGACAACAAAAAACCGAAAGTCTTACTTAAACGGCAGTTCTTCTAGATAGTACCACATTTTTAGTATTCACAAAAGCTAAAAAAATCGATGAAGTTTTTAGATAGCTATCTTCATCGACTTTTTTACTTTTTATTATTAATCCAATTTCAAAATCAGTTCAAGGATTCTCTTCGCGCAAATGTCCATCTCTTCCCGGGAAATAAGGCCTAATGCTTTAGCTTCTAATAGACGCTCCGGATAACCAGACGCCATCTTAACGTCATTTCCCGCTTTAGTTTCTTTATAATGCTCTCCACGTGTCCACCAATCGGTGGTCACCATGCCTTTCCATCCCCATTCGCCTCTTAATATATCTTCTAATAGCTCACGGTTTTCCGATGCACGATGACCATTGATAATATTGTATGAAGACATAACGCACCATGGCTTCGCTTCTTTCGCTACAATCTCAAAAGCCTTTAAATAAATCTCTCTGGCGGCTCTTTCCGATACTCTCGAGTCACTGTTCTTTCTGTTGGTTTCTTTGTTATTTAGGGCAAAATGCTTAACAGTGGCCGCAATATGCTGGGATTGAATTCCGTTTACCATGGCGACAGCCATATTTCCTGCCAAGAAAGGATCTTCGGAATAGTATTCAAAGTTGCGTCCGCACAATGGGCTTCTGTGAATATTAACTCCAGGTGTTAACCATACAGCAATGTTATTTTCCTTTACTTCCTTAGCGCCGGCTTCTCCAACAGCATAGGCTATATCTTTATTCCATGTGCAAGCGAGCAGCGTTGCACATGGCCAAGCTGTCGTATTGACACCACATTGACGTGAAATTCTAAGTCCGGCAGGTCCATCAGCTGTCATAACATTTGGAATGCCATATTCCGGCATATTGCCATATCCAAACGTGTTAGCAACTCCGGTATTCGGTTGTCCGCCTAATAAATGCGCCACTTCTTCATCAGTCATTTGGGCAAGAAATTCATCTACTGTTAACTTGCCCTCAGCCACTTCACTCAAGGTATGGATTCCATCCTTAAATTCTGCTTTTTTATGTCTCTCTATTGCCCGTACTGCCGGAGCAACGCTTGCTGTCATTTCCATTGTCAATTTTTCAAGCCCGCAAGCGTCGGGATCATTTGCTTCTTTTAATGGAAGTGCTTCAAAACTTCCATCAGCCAACATTCTTTCTTTTAAGGATGTCGGCGCTATTTTTTCACTAAGCTGTTCAACAATTCTGTTTTGTGACACTGCATAAACAAAGTCCAGCTGCTCAACATCGCGGACTGAAGTTCCAACATAAAATACGTAATTTCCGGCCTCTAATACATAAGCGGATTTTTGCACTTTGCCCAAATCATCATAAGAAGCCATCTTGTCAACTGAAAATTCAAGGTTCAACAGCTGAGTTTCGCCAGTCTTCAGTAAGCGGGTCTTCTGGAAAGCCACTAAACTTTTGGCCGGTTTTCCAAGAAGCCCTTGCGGTGCTCCTACATAGATTTGAATAACTTCTTTGCCATCAAAACAGCCTGTATTCGTTACTTTAACCTGAACTTTGATTATGCCGTTTTGCTCTGCCGCAGATACCGCAGCCCATTTAAAGTTGGTATACGATAACCCAAATCCAAAGGGATAATTCACTTTATCTGCCGCTTCCGGAATAGTTTCAAAATAACGGTATCCCACATATATATCATCGGCATAATCGACATAGTCTTCAGATTTATGGAAATTTGAGGTTGATGGGTAGTCTTCCAATCGATTTGCCAAAGTATCTGACAACTTACCCGAAGGATTGTCAAGGCCGCAAAGAAGCTCTGCAATCGCCAGTCCTCCTTCCATGCCGCCCTGCCATGCCATTAAAACCGATTGAATTGAGTCGTCATGAGCAAACCAGCCGGTATCAACCATACCGCCGACATTCATCACGACAATTACCTTTTCAAAACGCGTTTTGACCTCATTTACCATTGCTTTCTCTGCATTTGTCAGGTAAAAGTCTCCGTTTTCAAAGATTTCTGCTGATTTCTTTGCGAGAGCTCGTTCACTCAGAAGCAGGTCTTTATTTTTTGTGTCTGCAATGCTTTTTCTGTCCCATCCCTCTCCGGAAAAACGGCAGATAGATATAATTGCTGTATCTGTAAATGTTCTAGCCATATTTAACAGTTCTTCCGGAACGGCAGGCTCAACTGTCATTCCCGGCATAGCTGAGTTTTCGTACTGGCTCTTAACATTTTCACGATAAAAGTCTGATAACTCTTTAAAAACACATACATGTTCCTTACAGCTCTTCATTCCGTCATAAAGGCTCAAAATATACTCAACGGTTACATCACCGCTTCCGCCGCCGCCTTTAACATAGTCAAAACTGCCTTTCCCGAACAAGGCAACTTTAGTGCCTTTGCTCAACGGAAGAACATTCTGGTTATTTTTCAGAAGAACCATTCCTTCTTTAGCTGCATTCTTTGAAAGTTCCCTATGTGTTTTAGATGCTGTGACCCTTTCGCCATTCCCTCCCAAAGGCAAATTCGGTTGAAAACGTACTCTTTGCCATCTGTTCATGATAAATCCCCCTAGTAATAAATTCACTTGCATTCTATATTATCTTATTACATGCAAAAATGGAAAACAATAATCTTTCTGACTTGTAATTATGTCAATATTGACTTTATTTTAAGAATATGATACTTTTTATATATATGATCTTTTCCCACAAATGCTTAATATGAGAGGTTTTTAATAGAATATGATCACCCATGAAATTATTACTCCCAAAGCGGGACTTGCTGTTTATTTTGATATTTATCGAACTTGCAACAAACTGGTTCCCAGTCATTGGCATAATCATCTGGAAATTCTCTATGTCTTCCAAGGCACTTTGCATGTTTTCCGTAATGATGAAAAATACACGCTTAATAAGAATGATTTATTTGTAGTGAATTCGGGTGATATACATTTGACCCGAAATACCGAAAAAGTCGAAGTCCTGTTGCTCCAAGTTCCCTATGAATTCCTTAGCCATTATATTTCAGAATACAACACCATAAGATTCAGAGAGATATTTCCTCATAACGAGCTTTGTAAAGATCCCGCATTTCAAAAGATGATTCACCACCTGCTTGCTATGCGAATGCTTTACGAACGGCGGGAAGACGGATATCAATTCCTTTTTAGCAGTAACCTCCATCTCTTTCTTCATGCGCTCTATAGCAATTATGCCATCCGTCAAAATTGTGAAGAAAAAAATAAAACCGCAAAACATTTATCGCGGCTAAAAGAAGTCATCAATTATGTGGAACAAAATTACAGTGAGCCTCTTAATCTAAAAGAAATGGCCTCTTTAGTGGCGTTAAATCCGGAATATTTCTGCCGATCGTTCAAAAAATACACCGGCTTTACTTTTATGGAATATGTCAACCTGGTGAGGCTTTCCCATATTCACTTCGACATAATAAATACTACCGCGAGTATCACGACCATTCAACAGCGACATGGATTTACTAATTATAAGGTCTTCAACCGCATGTTTAAAGAGGCTTATGGCTGCACGCCGTCTAAACTTAGATCTGCCAGATTTCAGTAAGTGCATATTGCTATAAGTAATAACTTTCGGTTCCACTTTTTTCTCCGAGCACATCAACGTCACGCCCGATTTTAACTCCACGGTGAACTTGTCCTCATAAACGGTGACCTTTTCAAAACATCTATTCTGTCCTATAGCAAAAGTCTGGCATCAATCCTGTTCTCTCGCGAACGGAATCTGCCACTATGGACTTGTTCCCACGGAATGAAAAACTGTGGTAAGTTCCCGTATCTCGACTCAATAGAGCATTAAAAGCGCCTTTTTTCACCTGTTTTTACACCCTTCAATACTACGGTGGCTCGATTAGGCCATCTCCGGCGATATATATACTATCTATTGAATGCACACCCCTTGCTTTTTAGGGTGTGCTTTTTTTAACGATTATACTGCACACCCTTGTTTGCTGTTGCCTGTAAAGCCGTCGTCATGTCAGCGCAGACTTCCTTGGCGATTGCGTTATAGACTTCCATTCTTTCGTTCAGACCAATGCGGTCGTAGGCAATCGCCGCTGCTCCGTAGAAGTACACCGCGAGAGCGTGCCACTTGCTGGGATAGCGAACGACGGAAGCTGCTTGTCCAACCGCTCGCTCCGCTGCTTGTGCGACAGGGTCGCCGCTCGTCTCACAGTCGCCGTCGCACCAGATGGTACTTTTCACCTCGGCAAACTTTAACTTGCCGCCAAGGTAGTCACGAGCGGCGTTCAAGGCGTTCCGAGGGTGACAGTCACCATGGCAGCGGCTCTCGAATATCGGGAGAAACTGAGCTTCGGCGTAGTCCAAGCACCATTTGCAGACGGTCGGTTTATCCTGAGCTTCGATTAGTTGAAGCAGCGACAGAGTACATGGTGCGTTCTTGTCGCCAAGCATTTTACGTGGTTTATTAGCCATTCGACCTCAACTCCTCAAAATCTTCTCCATTGGCTTGCCTTTTGCCAATTCGTCCACCAGTTTGTCAAGCCACCTGATTTTCTGCATGAGCGTGTCTTCGATTTCCTCGACGCGATGTCCGCAAATCACGCCTGAAATTTTGGCGGCATTCGGGTTTATCTGGGGGGCTTCGCTAAAGAAGGTTTCGTAATTGATATTATTCATAATCTGCTTTTGCAACCCAGAATCGTCGTATCCTGTCAGCCAACAAATCACAGCATCCACCTCGGCTTTGGTACGCCCCTTGCGCTCCGCCTTCTGCACAAGCAATGGGTAAACGCTAGAAAATGCCATCTTGTAAACGCGCTCGTTTGTCATAATAAGCCACTCCCTTTCGTTTTCCGATTAATTCTCCATCGCACGATATCGGCGATGAGTTCATAATCGATAGGCTTGCCAAGCGGCAGCTGAATTGTTCCTTTACTGGTCTTATATCCTGTGAGGCGCTCCGCAAACTCAGACGTGGCCTCACCACCGGGGTAAAGCCCAATATGCTTTTTGAACGCCGCAAAGTGGATGAGGTTTTCACCCTGCCAGAACGTCGGCATCTGCCACGAAATTTTCTCGATAGCTTTCGGCGCGGCGGCATGGATAGTTTCCCGGATACTTTGTAGCAGGGGTCGCACATCTTCCGGTTGTGCGGCGATGTATTCGTCAATGCTGTTCGGTTTCACGCAAAAGTGGTCTTTTTCCGTGTTTTTGAACTCACGACCACACTTCGGGCATTTCCACATTTCAACATTACTCCTTCGTAACAATTTATGGTATCTCACGTTTATTCTTTTAGATTTTGATGATTCCGGCCTGAAAACACAGGACGAGAGCTTCTCCGATAGGGGAGCGTTTCAGTGAGCAGTCCCTGACGGAATGATGAGCCGCTTGTCCGGCGGCTCATCGAAAAAGTCACCGTCTACGAAGACAAATTCACCGTGGAATTCAAGTCCGGCGTGACGGTGGATGTGGATGAATAAGGGAAAATAAGCAAGTCACTCTATGGAATCATTGTAGGACGTGGAGTGCTTATTGCATTTAGCATAATATGAATCGGAGTCGACTATAGTCAATGATACTTGACTTTTTAAAAATTCCCATTATCTAGCGTTAGTACCATGACTATTTATCGATAAGTTCACTTAAATACGGCAATGCATCTGCAACCTGAATACCCATAATTGGCAAAGGTACAAGAATAGCGCTCCTTATCTCATCTACGCTTGCGCCATGCTCCCTTGCCTGCTGAATATGAAATGGTAGCCCGCCATACATTTTTGTCGATACCAGCACAGAAATATAGGCGAGTTCGTGAGTCTTTTTATCAAGCGCGCTTTTTTCCGACATTTTAAAAATCGCACCCATAAATGCTTCGCCTATACCGTCTGTTTCTTTCATAAACATTTTAAAACCGTCTGTAACTTTATCCATTACTATCCATCCTTTCTGATCTGCTAATTTTACCGGTTACAATTATTAAGACAAAATAATAATTCAAAAGATATGGCCGGAAGATAATTTTTTAATTTTCAGACGCCAAAATTGTTAAAACGCTTTGATACCATTCTGTGGGGGGCTTTTTTTCAGGCATATGGTGATAAAAATATTGTACTTTTTTTCTGACATGTTCATTATATACATAGCCCGCTTGCTTATAATCTAATTTTTCCAGCAGCTTATGGGATTGATGTTGCAGATTGGAACGGCTAGTTGAAAATTCTATCCACGCCTTACAACAACAAGGGTTCTTTTCATAAATAATACTGCAATGTTCTCCAAAAAAAGAATCAATATTCATCCTTGCACGATAGAGCAAACCTTTTGCCGCCCCTGTAGAGATATCTAATAGCTTTGCAACATATTCAATTGGCAGTCCGTACATATCCACCAGGGAAAAAGTAATACGCTGATTTAATGTCAGCTTTCTTACCATTGCCAGAAACATCCATTTTGTAAATTCCTAATTTCTTCCGCTACAATAATCTCATCATCCGGCTGTAAACTAATATCGGTCAAGAGTGAACCTTCCTGCTCTAATTGTTCCCAATTTTCTACTTCTACCAGATATTTATGGGTGTCCATTTTTGCCTTGTTAACAAATTCATGAAAGCATATCGTTCTTAACCAACTTGCTAATGCCTGTTCGTTTTTTAATGTATCCAGCTTTTCCATAGCCCTCAAAAAAGTATCTTGCGTCAAATCGAGTGCATCTTCAGGACGGCATGTCAATTTCTGCGCATAGTTAAAAATATATTTATAATAATTTTCATATACATCTGATATCTTCATTTTGTAATCCTCTCTATTGAAACGGTCAACCGTTCAAATGGCCTCCGCGTTCTTTGTACTGTTTTGCCATCCTGAAGTTTTTAAGGGCTGTAATTGTTTGTAATTTTAGGCATATCCTTGCCATCACGTAACATTGCATTAAAATCTTTTTTATCCTCGCCAGCCGTACCCAGCACCTCCTTACACCAAGTAATCCTTTTTCATATATTCGTGCAATGAGGCGGTTTAAAAAATTTTATCCAGAGATTCATTTTTTGCGTATTAACTATTCTGTTTTTCCCACTGATATGATCAAAGCATACATGCTGATACTCATATGAAAAGTTATTTGCTCGTAACCTTGCGACCAGTTTTTCTCCGCTTTCTGCGGAGGGCCAAACTGTATCTGCTTTTGTGGAGAAAAAAAGAACAGGTGCATGGATTTTTTCTATCGGTATGATGGATGCAGGGTTGACAGTCTTTCCGGTATTTATTGCAAGGAGAGAAAACTCTTTTGCTTTTCTAAACATACTCAAAGTATTGAACTTCCTGACCTTTTATTTTGTATAAGGTAATTCTTTCCCCAAAAAGCTCCAGCAGGAAGAACCGGAAGGCTGCCATCGAATCCTTCTTGTAAAACGGATGTTGTTTTCATATTTAGTCTGTCCTTTTATTTCATTGCTTTTTGGATAAAGCCTTTATAAACTTACGTACAAAGCGCTCTGCAAACTTGAATAATCGTCTTGCGGACTTGTTCCCACAAGACGACTAACGTCATCATTATACATTTGTACGTAACCGGATACAAGACACTAAATATCGGTATGAAAAGATTTATGTCTGCGCGAGGATAAGCAGAGGCTTCAGCTGGAAGGTGCCGGGCGAGTCGAGCAGAAAAAGCACCGGCATGGGCACTTTTCTGCGGGAACAACCTACCGCCCTTACTAAATACGACGAATCTCTTGTCCGGCGGCTGATTGAAAAGGTCACCGTCTACGAGGACAAATTCACGGTGGAATTTAAATCCGGCGTAATGGTGGATATGGATGAATAAGGGCAAAAATAAACAAGGTATCTACCGAATCGTTGTATCCGTAAAGTACCTTGTTTACTTTTTAAGTTTCTAATCAAGTAAATTTTTAATTGATACCCCTATTCCGAAGGGGATCAGTTTTCATTGCCGGACGGCAAAGTTTTCATGAGGGCAAAGAAATGTTCAGGCTCACCGGTACTAAAATAGTCATACCAAGATTCCAATGTGTTTGACCCAAAAACGCCTAAATGTTCAATAATTTGTTTCGCCCACAATAAAGCTCCGGTGCAACTTGCAGTAATAAGGTTGTTTTCCGCTACAGATGGCTTGTCTATATAAAAACTTTGCCCCTTATAACCAGGAGAAACCATTTCAAGAAATCCCGGTCCATTACTGGTATGCGGACGGTTATTAAGTAGCCCAAAGTTGGCAAGCGCAGCGGTAGCCCCGCAGATTGCACACACCGTAGCGCCTAAAGAGAGAAATTCGCTTGCTTTTTCGATGATAGCCCCATGCTTTGAGTCGTTCCATGTATCTGCGCCCGGTAATAGCAACACGCTTTTTTCATTGACAACCATATCATCAATTAAGCAATCGGGCACAATTGTCATCCCGCCCATTGTATTGATTGGCTCTTTAGAATAACTAACCGTTTTGAGCGATACCCGTTGCGCGTCCTTTTTGAAAAATCGACCGGAATTCAATTCCGAAGTAACATACCCCAGTTCCCAGTCGGCTAAAGTATCAAGAACGTAAACATAGATTGTAAACATACATTTCCTCCATTTTCATTGTGTTTCTAATTAAATTTTTTGTGCTTCAAAGATATGATTAGATAACAAGTCATCTAAACGAATGCTTTTACTGCCTTTACTTTCATAATAGCTCAGCATTTCTTCAATTTTCATTTTAT
>JAUZPM010000046.1 GCA_030705925.1 Bacillota bacterium | reverse complement strand
GTACGTAGACCCGTTTACGGGTAGCAAGTAACACACTTTTGCAAGTGGCAGACCGTACCAGCGCCTTGAGGCGCCGCCAGAAAAACAGGGCTTTGCCCGCATATGAAGAACCCCCGGCTTTGCCGGGGGGTAACTATTTATATGCTAAACATGCTTGTTTTCACAACGGTTTTAGGTTATTATGTATTCGATTTAAGTAAATATTCGAGGAGAGTATATATGAAAAAGATATGGGAAAACCCAGAAATCCTTAAAATAAACCGAGAAGAACCGCGGAGCTATTACATACCCTATGATACACTTGAAAGCGCGGTTAAAGGAGTAAAGGAAGAATCTCACTACTATAAATGTTTAAATGGTGACTGGGCTTTTTTATATTTTCCACGTGAGTTTGATTGTACAAATGGAATCATACAGAGTGATTTTTTAAAGTGGGAAACAATACCCGTGCCGTCTAATTGGCAGATGCATGGCTATGATGTTCCTCAGTATACAAATGTGACATACCCTTATCCTGTCGACATCCCTTATGTTCCGGATGAGAATCCTGTCGGGCTTTATGGATTTGAAACTGAAATATTCTCAGACTTTAAAGGCAGGGAATCTTACATAGTTTTCGAAGGTGTAAGCTCGTGCTTTTTTCTTTACATAAACGGGAAAAAAGTTGGATACAGTCAGGGTTCTCACCTTGTATCGGAATTTAATATAACCAAATATATCAAACCGGGTAAGAATCGAATTGTTGTTAAAGTTCTTAAATGGTGTGACGGCAGTTATCTTGAGGATCAGGATTTTTACAGGCTGTCCGGCATTTTCAGAGATGTTTACTTATTGTCAAGGAATGCAGACAGTCATATAAGGGATATTAGTGTAAATGCTGCCCTTGACGCACATTATAAAAATGGCTTGCTGTCTGTCAAAGTTGATTTTTTAGGTAAAAAGAGTGAGTATAAGACAAGTCTGATAGACACAGACGGTTCGACTAAAGAATTTACTGGAGATTTAAAATTGCCGAATGTGCGGAAGTGGAATGCGGAAGCACCTGAGCTGTACACACTAATAATTAAATGCAAGGATGAATTTATCCCGATAAAGACGGGATTCAGAAATTACGAGGTTTCTTCTAAAGGCGAATTTCTTGTGAACGGCGTTCCGGTTAAGCTGAAGGGTGTAAATAGGCATGACAGCGACCCGAAACTTGGCTATTCGGTGCCTCTGTGGCACATAAAACGCGATCTAACGCTCATGAAACAACATAATGTCAATGCAATACGCACATGTCATTATCCTAATACAAGTGAATTTTATAACCTATGCGACGAGTATGGATTTTACGTTATTGATGAAACAGATATTGAACTTCATGGCTTTGTCTATCGTGATCCGAATATTAAGGGTTATCAGACCTACAACGATGAGTGGCCCTGTAATATGCCTGAATGGAGAGAAGCGTTTGTTGAGCGTCTCGTAAGGATGCTTGAACGTGACAAAAATCACCCATGTATTTTTGCGTGGTCGCTTGGAAATGAGTCGAGCTATGGGAAAAATCATGACGCAATGGCAGAAGAGGCACACCGCAGGGATAAGACAAGACTTGTTCATTATGAAGGCGCCCGTTATGCCGATAACCCGCCTTCGGTCGATATTATAAGTCATATGTATTCGTCACCGGAGGACATTGAAAACATTTACTTAAAAGACGGAGATAAACGGCCTTATTTTCTGTGTGAATACTGTCATGCCATGGGCAACGGCCCTGGAGATCTCAAGGATTACTGGGATGTAATTTATAAATACCCCAGATTTATTGGGGGCTGTGTTTGGGAGTGGTGCGACCATGCCGCCGTTAAAAATGATGAGAACGGGAACGAATACTTTACTTACGGCGGTGATTTTAATGAGTACCCGCATGATGGAGTTTTCTGCGTAGACGGGCTTGTATTTCCGGATAGGACGCTCTCAACAAGCATTCTTGAGATGAAATCAGTTTACCAAAATATCAAGACAGTGCTGAAAAATGAAAATACTGTTGAAATAACCAATCTGTTTGATTTTACACCGCTTTCATCATATAAACTGGAGTGGGCTCTTGAGCGTGACGGGGATATTATAGACAGCGGCAGCATCGGTTTGCCATGCGTATTGCCTCATAAAAAAGCTAGAGTTACTCTGCCATTAAATCTGCCGAAAGTATGTAAAGATGGCGTTTGTCTTAACCTCTCATATGTGACAAAGAACGACGCAAAATATGCAGATGCCGGGCATGAAGTTGCATTTACGCAGCTTGATATGAAGGTAAAACGCGTAAAAGATGCTTTGCCAAGTGATATTTTACGTATACTTGTTAATGAAGACAGGGAATGCGTTAATATCAAGGGCAAGGACTTCGAATACAGTTTTAATAAATTTTATGGCGGCTTTGCCAGCCTTAAGATTAATGGAGAAGAAACACTTGCTGGTATAACTTCTTACGGCGTTTACCGTGCGCCGACTGATAACGACAGGAACATTAAGAATAAATGGAATTCATATAAAGAAAATTTCAAAGAAAATGAATTAATGAACCTGATGGGAGCAAAAGTTTATGATGTAAAAGTCAAATCGAGTGACAGCGAGGTTGCCATAACTGTTAAATCATCGCTTTGCGCAAAATCAAAATTGCCTCTTTTATACGTCACGACTAAATACTTAATCAACGGTCATGGATTCATAACTGTTTACACGGACGTGGATGTACGTGAAACCGCAGTATATCTGCCGAGGTTTGGAATGGAGCTTTTATTGTTGCAGGGCTTCGAGAATATAGAATATTACGGTATGGGGCCGGGACAAAGTTATATAGATATGAAAAACTATACGAGAATGGGTAAATTCAAAAACACTGTGACAGGAGAGTATGTTCCATATATACATCCGCAAGAACATGGAAATCATACTGGGTTGCACTGGGCAAAAGTTTTAAAAGATAAAGGGACAGGCATTGAATTCTCGGCAGAAAAAAGCATTGACTTTTGTGCAAGCCATTTTACCGCTAAAATGCTTGAAGAAAACAGTCACAGACATACCTTGACGCCTATGGCGGAGACGCTTGTACGTATTGATTATAAGGTTTCCGGACTTGGGTCAAACAGCTGCGGACCTAAACTGAATGAAAAATATCAGCTGAATGAGAAGAAGTTTTCTTATTCCTTTACGATAAAACCAGTATTTAAAAATTAGGATTAAAGCCCCTTTGCCGTCACGGGGAGAATTTAATCAAGGAAGGGGAAATATGTGGCTAGATTTCTTATTAAAAGAATAATTTTTTCGGTTTTTACGATTATATTCGTCGCCACGCTGACCTTTTTCTTAATGAATTTGGTGCCAGGCGGCCCCTTTACAGATGAAAAATCGTCTGCCATTTCAACAAGAAAAGCAATGGAGATAAAGTATGGTCTTGATAAACCAATGTTAGTTCGTTATAAAAATTACATGTTAAGTGTTGCACATGGGGATTTTGGCGAATCAATAAAGATGAAGGGCAGGTCAGTATCAAATATAATAGCAGAAAAATTCCCCGTTTCGGCAGAGCTTGGGGGAATAGCTGTTATTATCGCAATCTTGATCGGCATGCCGCTTGGCATTATTGCCGCTTTTGAACGCAAAAAGACGGCGGACAACCTTATTTTATTTTTTTCAACTTTATTAATGTCGGTTCCCAGTTTTATTCTCGGAACGGTGCTACTGATCTTTTTCGGAGTTGATTTAAAAATTTTTCCGACTTTTGGACTTTCTTCGCCCCTTCATTACATATTGCCGGTTATAACACTTGCGCTTTACCCTGCCGCAAACATAACAAGGCTGATGAGAACAAGTATGATCGAGGTTTTAAATAAGGATTATATAAAAACCGCTTATGCAAAAGGATTATGTTCACGTTCTGTCATATCTAAACACGCATTAAGAAATGCAGTGATACCCGTTATAACAGATCTCGGACCTATGACGGCTTATATATTGACGGGAAGTTTCGCAGTTGAATCAATCTTTTCAATTCCGGGTCTTGGCGGTGAGTTTATAAATTCAATTACAAGCAGAGACTATCCGCTTATTATGGGTGTTACAATTTTTCTTGCCGTGATAATGGTTTTGGTAAATCTTTTAGTCGATTTTTCTTATCACTTGATTGACCCCAGGATAAGGCTGAACTGAGGCGGATGTATGATTAATGATATAAAAAATTCATTTTCCCTGCAGCTTAAGCCGGACAGTTTTGCTAAAGTAGACAAAGAAAAAATATTCAGAAGTTCTAATATTAATTATAGAAGGAAGTATATAAACTTAAAAGCAATAACTTCGTTGATTATTTTAGCATTAATTTTGATTTTGGCTTTTATTGTACCGCTTTTTTACCCTTATTCGTACAGTGAACAGCTCAGAAATTGTGAAAATTTAAAACCTTTTCAATTCTCAAGCTATGAAATGTCGTTAATTGATAACGGGACAAAGCTTTTTCCGCACGTTTTTGGAACTGATAATTTAGGGAGAGATATGGCGGCTCGTGTTCTCACGGGGGCTCGTATATCTATGTTTATAGGCGTTTTCGCAAGCCTGTTAGTAATGATTATTGGATCGATATATGGGGCAATTTCTGGATATTTTGGAGGAGCGCTTGACCTTGTAATGATGCGGATAGTGGATATAATTTATACTCTGCCCGACATTCTTATTGTTATATTATTGTCAGTATCGCTTAAAGTTCCGTTAAATAAAGCAGTTGAACATAATCATGCTCTAAGTGCAATAGGAGCAAATCTTATTAGTGTATTTATTGCGTTTGGACTGCTTTACTGGGGGTCGGCAGCACGTATAGTAAGAGGACAGATAATGTCGATTAAGCAGTGCGAGTTTATAACGGCTGCCAGAGCATACGGAGCATCCAGTTCAAGGATAATAACAAAGCATTTGATACCTAACTGCATCGATACAATAATTGTTATTGCGACTCTTCAAGTGCCGACGGCGATTTTTACCGAAAGCTATTTGAGTTTTCTTGGACTGGGAGTGAGCGCACCAATGCCTTCTCTTGGGTCATTAGCAGCTGATGCTGTAAATGGAATATCTCTTTATCCGTATAGGCTCATCGCTCCGGCGGCAGCAATCACCATTATTATCTTTGCGTTCAATATGCTTGGAGATGGACTTAGAGATATGTTTGATGTAAAGGAGGCTTTCATTGAAGACTGACATGCTTCTTGAAGTTAATAATCTTACCATCAAGTTTGATTCACCAGCAGGTGAGATCAGGGCAGTAAATGATGTATCATTTTCACTGAAAAAGGGTGAAACACTTGGAATAGTCGGTGAAAGCGGGAGCGGAAAGAGTGTTTTGGCTCATTCAATTATGGGGTTATTGCCTAAAAATGCTAAATCAAGCGGATCTGTCAAATTTAATAGTACGGTAATTTTAGGGATGCCAGATAAGCTTATTCGAAACATACGGGGAAAAGAAATAGGGATTATTTTTCAAGATCCAACTACTTCATTAAATCCAGTTCTTACAATTGGCGCTCAGATAAAAGAGGTTATAACACTGCATAAAAATATCCGAAATAAACAGGCACAAGAGCAGGTTTATGATCTTCTGACTAAAGTAGGTATAAGTGATGCTGAAAAGAGAGCAGGACAATATCCACATGAACTATCCGGCGGCATGTGCCAGCGGGTTATGATTGCGATGGCGGTGGCTTGTGAACCCGCCCTTCTTATTGCCGATGAGCCTACCTCGTCCCTCGATGTTACTATTCAGATGCAAATTCTTAAACTTATAAAGGAAATACAAGAAAGAACGAATATGTCCTTGATTATGATTTCCCATAATATTGGAGTTGCTTCTGATTTTTGCGATCGTGTTTCGGTAATGTATGGGGGAAGGATCGTTGAGTCAGGCAAAACTTCAGAAATATTGGAAAGCCCGGTTAATCCGTATACTGTGGGGCTTTTTAATTGTATACCATGCTTGAATGGTCAAACACTTAAGCCTATTGAGGGATCTTTAATAAACCTAAATAAAATAGCCGCGGGTTGTCCCTTTGCACCGCGATGCGGAAGCTGTATGACAATGTGCTTGACAAATTATCCCCCGGAGTTATCGATTTCAGGAGACCATAAGTGTTCATGCTGGTTAAACTTTAAAAAAGTTTATGAAGGTAATTTCCATGAGTGAAAAATTAGTAGAAGTTTTTGACCTTTCAAAATCATTCCCTGTAAAAATGGGCAAAGTCAAAAATATAAAAGCGGTTGATGATGTCAGCTTTTATATCAATAGAGGAGAGACGCTGGGACTGGTTGGGGAGTCTGGATGTGGGAAATCAACGGTGGGCAAAACTGTATTAAGGCTATATGAGCCAACGTCCGGTAGAATTATATACGACAACAGCGATATAACTCATGCAGATATGAAACCATACAGGAAGAAAACGCAGATGATTTTTCAGAATCCTTTTTCTTCATTAGATCCACATATGACTGTTGAAGAAATAATCGGTGAACCGATAGATATACACCATATCGTTAAAAACAAAGAGGAGAGAAAAAGACAAATATTAAAGATGCTGGAAGCTGTTGGCATCGGAGGGGAAAACTTAAAAAGATATCCCCATGAATTTTCCGGCGGGCAGCAGCAGCGAATTTCCATTGCAAGGGCACTTGCTGTTTCGCCTGAGTTTATAGTTTGCGACGAGCCGGTATCCTCTCTTGACGTTTCAGTTCAGGCTCAGATCTTAAACATGTTTAAGCGTTTAAAAGATGAAAAGGGATTGACATATCTGTTTATATCACACGATATGTCAGTAATAAGTTATCTAAGTGACCGCATTGCCGTAATGTATCTTGGAATAATAGTGGAAATTGCAGGCAGCAATGAGCTTTTGAGTCATCCCGCGCATCCTTACACACAAGCGTTGTTATCTCTAATTAAAGACCATGAAAATGTTCTTAAAGGGGAGATGCCAAGCCCGATAATTCGGCCATCAGGCTGCCCTTTTTGTACCAGATGCCGGAGGGTTACATCGGCTTGCAGCGAGTATGTGCCAAAGCTAAAAGACATTGGGAATAACCATTTTTCGGCCTGCCGCCTGTCAAATTAATTCATTGACTATTGTTACTTTGAGTGATAAAATTTAGCTTAATAGTACATAATTGGAGGGTTTTTCATGAAAAGAGTCTTCGCATTGGCCCTAGCTTTTACCATGCTATTGACTGTGTTTTCTGCTTGCGGAAAGACAACTGCAAGTTCGGATAAAACTATTTCTGTCGAAATAGGGTCTGAACCGGAAAGCGTAGATCCGGCATTTTGCAGAACGGTTGACGGCGACACGCTTGTCCTTCATAACTTTGAAGGCCTTGCTAAGCTGGATAAAGACGGAAAGCCTGTCCTTGGAATGGCTGAATCTTATACCCAGAGCGAGGATAAGAAGACATATACATTTGTACTTAGGAAAGACGCTAAATGGTCGGACGGTCAACCCGTTAAAGCAGGAGATTTCGAATATGCGTGGAAAAGGGCTATAGACCCAAAAAATGCTGCGTCATATGGATATATGTTCGATGTGATAAAGGGCGGGGAAATATACTATAAAGATCCGTCAAAAGATAAATATGATATAAATGACGTTGCTGTTAAGGCACTCGACGATAAGACGCTTAAAATTGAACTTTCAGCTCCTTGTCCATATTTTATGGAGCTGCTTGCGTATCCAACATATGCTCCGGTCAGAAAGGACATTGTGGATGGAAACGATTCTTGGGCGACAAAACCAAATACATATGTCGGAAATGGACCATATAAACTAGTATCATGGAAGCATAACTCAGAAATGGTCTATGAAAAGAACCAGAATTACTATGACGCCGCTAACCTTGGACCTGACAAAATCCGTTTTGTACTCATGAGTGACAATAATGCGGCACTTGCTGCATTTAAAAAGGGTGACATTTTATTTGCAGATGACATGCCCAGTAATGAAATCGACGCATGGAAGGGAAAACCTGAATTTCATGCGGAAGGCGAACTGGGAACATGCTTTATTGATTTTAACAATACGAAAAAACCTTTCGATGATCCGCGCGTCCGCACAGCGCTTTCACTTGCTATCGACAGAAATTATATATGCGATAAAATCGGCAAGGCGGGACAAAAGCCGGCCGGAGCATTTGTGCCGATTGGCATGAGTGGTAAAGATCAGTCTAAGGAATTTCGTGCTGAGGGCGGAGATTACTACCCTGTAGACGGAGCAAGCTATCAGGCTAATGTCGCAAAAGCCAAAGAGCTGCTTGCGGCTGCCGGATATCCTAACGGTGAGGGCTTCCCCAAATTTGAATATCTATATAATACAGCAACAGGAAATAAAGAAAATGCTGAAGCATTCCAGAACATGTGGAAAACCAGTTTAAACATAGATTGTACCCTTCAGCAGCAGGAATGGAACGTTTTCAACGATACTAAGCAAAAAGGCAATTATGAAGTTGCGCGTTCTAGCTTTAACAGTGATTATAACGACCCTATTTCATTTTTAGATATGTTTACGTCCGATAACGTCAACAATTTCTGTAAGTATAATAATAAACAGTATGACGATTTGATTTCACAGATAAAATCGTCTGATGACAGAAATGTCAGGTATACAAAGATGCATGAAGCTGAAGCGCTGCTTATGAAAGATATGCCGATCGCTCCTATTTATTATAATGTAGACACTTATTTGATCAGCAGCAAGCTCAAGGGAGTATACAGCTCTCCGCTTGGGTTCAGATTCTTTAAATATGCAACAATCCAATATTAAACTGACAGACGCTCGCAAAAGGGCAGATAAAGAACAGGCGCTCGTCGCTGTATGCAGATACAGCAGGGCGCTTGTTCTGAAGTAAGCAAAAGTGCCCCGGTATGGGGTAGCTTGTGCCGTTTTGTGTTTACAAACCGTAACCTGAAGATTACGTTTAAAGATTCGATACTTCCTTTTTGTCTTTTCACCTATATGTAATCGCTTTTGCGGTGCGTGTAATTTTTCGACAGTCTGAAAACCGATCTTCATAAGATCGGTTTTTTACTGTAGAAGTTTATTTACAATATTAAAAATGATATAATAACATAAAAATATTTTACGGAGGAAAATAAATGAAATATATTTTAGTTATTGGAGACGGGATGGCGGATAATCCTGTGCCCGAGCTTAACGGAAAAACTCCCCTTGGAGCTGCCAATAAACCGCATATTGATGAACTCGCTAAAAAGAGCGAGGTGGGAACTGTTCGCACAATACCGATAGGTGTGCCCGCAGGGAGTGATACAGGCATTTTATCTATTTTTGGGTATGATCCCAGAAAATATTATACCGGAAGATCCCCGCTTGAGGCTGCTGGAAGCGGAGTTGAGTTAAAAGCCGGGGACATCTCATATAGATGCAATATGGTTGCATTATCAGACGACGATGTTCCGCTTGCTGAAAAGGTTATTTACTCTCACAGCGGGGGCTCTATTGAAGGCGATCAGTCTATCGCACTAATGAAATATCTCTTAGAAGATGCAAGATTTAGCGCCGCATCTAAAAAATATGGCATGAGTTTTCATTTAAATCCGTCGTTCAGACATATTGCGGTGCAATCGGGCGGGGATATAAGTGGGCTTATTGCTACTCCTCCGCATGATATTTTAAAGCAAAAAATCGGACAGTATTTACCCAAAGGAACCGGAAGTGAACCGCTTGTTGAATTAATGACGATAGCAAACGAAGTTTTAGCTAATGCTCCTATTAACGATGAACGCCGCAAATCGGGACATCTTCCTGCAAACGGAATATGGTTTTGGGCAGAAGGCACAGTTGCCAGCCTGCCTTCTTTCAAGGAAAAGTATTCGGGAAAGACTTGCGCTGCAATTACTGCCGTTCCGCTGGTTTCAGGCATAGCAGCCCTTGCGGGCGGTGACAGTATAGAAGTTGAAGGGGCAACAGGAGAAATTGACACCAATTACGAGGGCAAGGTTGACGCCACAATCAGTGCTTTAGATAAAGGATATGATTTTGTTTGCCTGCATGTCGAGGCTCCTGATGAGTGCACCCATAACGGCGATCTCAAGGGAAAGATCAAGGCAATCGAATACATCGACAGCCGCGTGATCGCTAATTTGGTTCCTAAGCTCGAAAAAAGGGGAGAAGATTTCCGCATTCTCATAATCAGCGACCATAAAACGCTCATGTCCACACGTACACATGACGGAGAGCCAGTTCCGTTTTTGATCTATGACAGCAGAAATAAAGTCGGAAGCGGTAATAGTTATACAGAGGAAAACGGCTTAAAGGGACCTTTTGTAGAGGATGGGTTTACAATACTTGCGCGATTGATGGAATTGAATAAACAGTAAATAAGTATACAATCGCAAAATCTTTTTGGATTTTCAGTAGATTCCTATTGACAGTCATATGAACCTGTGTTATTATTTTGTCAAAGATTACCCTTAATATTTAGGAGGAGTTTTTTTGTTAAAGTTACAACAGGTTAAAAAGGTATATGCAGGTTCTGGAAAGCCTGCGGTTGACGGCTTGACTCTTGATGTTAGGCCTGGGGAAATTTTTGGATTTATAGGTCCAAACGGTGCAGGAAAGACAACGACGATCAAGATGATTACAGGCATTTTGCCTCCAAATGAAGGCACTATTACGGTTAATGGGCACGATATCAAAACCGACCCTGTAGGAGCCAAGAGGTGTATAGGTTATGTGCCGGATGAACATATTGCATATGACCGCCTAAAAGGTATTGAATACTTAAACTTTGTTGCGGATATTTACGGCGTTTCGAGTAAAGCCCGCAAAGAGCGTATTGAAAAGTATTTGTCGATGTTTGAAATAGCTCATGCGGCAAATGACAGGATATCAGCATATTCACATGGAATGAAACAGAAACTGATGATAACCGGCGCTTTATTAAGCAGTCCCCCATTATGGATACTTGATGAGCCCATGACCGGACTTGACCCAAAATCCGCACACTTGTTAAAACAGGAAATGAGAAGCCATTGCGATCTTGGGAATACCGTTTTCTTTTCAACGCACGTCCTTGATGTTGCCGAGCGGCTATGCGACAGAGTCGGCATTATAAGCGGGGGCAGACTTATCGCAGTAGGCACAATTGATGAGCTTAAGAACAGAGAAGGCGGAGAATCACTTGAAAGCATATTTCTTGAGCTGACGAGCGGGGACGGCAGGGAGGAAGAATAATTATGAGTGCCTATATGCTTTTGCTTAAAACGCAGTTAAAGCTTGGTATAACAGCGTTTTCTTCTAGCTTTTCCGGGGTCAGTAAAAACAAATTTGTCAAATATTTAATGTTAGCGCTTATTTTATTTGCTTTTGCTGAAATTTTCGGAATGTATGGTTTAATGATTTATTTCTTGACTGACGCATTTATTAAAGCTGGTCAGACGGTAGCGTTTTTGACGATTGTTATTCTAATGTGCCAGGTCATTACGCTGTTTTTTGGTTTGTTTCAAGTGATGGGATCGCTGTACTATGCTAAAGATACCCAGTTTCTTGCTTCACTTCCTGTAAAGCAATCTACAGTCTTTGCGTCTAAGCTTTCGGTTACAATGTTATATCAACTATTAGTATTGCTTCCGTTTGCTGCGGTGCCTTTTGTTATTGTTGGAATAAAGACCGGAGCAGCTGTGATTTTTTATCTTAAAGCGTTACTTGTATTTATTGCTTTGCCTGTTTTGCCTCTTGCTATTGTTTCGCTTTTAGCATTAGTATTAATGCGGATCACAGCGCTAGCAAAACACAGGGACGTTATTACGATAGTATCAAGTGTAGTCCTTGTATTTGCAGGAATTTTTGCAAGCCAATGGTTCAGCAAAATGTCTATCGAATCAAAACGCGACGAGATATTGTCACGATTACTCTCAGGGGGGATGGATTTATCTGAGATTTACGGAACTATATTCCCTCCGTCTATATGGGCATCACATGCGGTAATGCAGAGCGGATTATCTAGCCTTGGCAACATGTTGTTATATCTTGTTTCAGCCACTATTTTGTTTGCAGTTATTCTATTGTTGGCGTCAAAGGTATACTACCGCGGAGTTACCGCAGGGCTTGAAACAGCGAATTCATCTAGAAAAACTAAGGGCGGGAAGCTTGACACTGCAAGCCATAGCGCGGTGAATGCTATATTCGTAAAGGAATGGCGAATATTATTACGTATTCCTATATACGCATTAAACGGTTTGACATCAGTTTTTATTGTTCCTATTATGCTGATTATTATGGGAAGTACGGGAAGCAATTCCAGCGATCCTAATTTTACAATGCTTATGAATACAATAAATCAAAATGCGGGCATTAGTGTTTCTTTTATAATTGCTGGTGTGATGTGCTTTTTTGCCGGAATAAACCCAGCAGCATCAACGGTTTATTCACGGGAAGGGTCTGCTTATGGTTTTTTGAAGTCTTTCCCGATAAGTGAAACTGATATAATAAAAGGTAAGTTTTTATTTTCGTTCTCTATTTCAGCTTCAGCGATAATATTTTCATCAATAGCGTTATATTTCATATTTCCTATAAAAATTGTTTATTATATAATCTCATTGGTATTATCTCTAATGGCATCTGTTATCTTAACGGTAGTAAATATATATGTAGATTATAGAAGACCAAAATTAGACTGGGTTAATTTTCAACAGGCTATCAAACAGAACTTTAATTCTGTATTAGGAATGCTTTTTTCAGCGGCAATAATCATCGTTTATGGTTTCATTGTATATGGCCTGTTAAAATTGCCCATAAATCAAATCGTATCATGCATTATTGTTTTTCTGCTCTTGACTGCCGGCTGTATTTATTCAGTGAGATTTTTGTTTAAACAGAAGACAATGTAAGCAATTTTTTGCCAAACCAATACACCTGTGACTGCTAAGTTATAGGTGTATTTTTATTTTTAAAAAAATATACATAATTAGTCAATTCTGTATATTGAGTGAAACTTAATATTTATATCATTTTATTCCCTACATGTATTTTTTGCTATTTGTATGCTCAATTTTACAAAAGGAGGTATTTTTGTTGAAAGTGCACAGCACTTGTATATTTATTTGTGGATTAATGACAATAGCCAAATATTATTAGTTATTGTAGAATGTTGAGTACATTGAATTGCCCTGTTTTAATACAGGGGGGGTTCAGAGAGAGAGAATCATACTGAGGAGGAAATGTATGAGAAGGGCACTAAAATCCATTATATCGCTGACGCTGGCTTTTGCTATGCTTGTGTCAGTTGGTGTAACAACAGGATTTGCACATTCTACTGAGAAAGAAGACTACTCGACCTATTCACAATCAGCAGTAGACAATTTGCTTAGTGATGGTGTAACTCCTGATGATGAATCGACCGCAAAACAAGCGGAAACAGATGCACAAAAATACGGCGACAGTTTTCTTTACAAAGATATGTCTGGTGGATTTAAAACTGATGGTACGGCAAAAACCGCCCCGGCTGCAAATGATAGTTATGCAGCGGACATATCCACGAATGTTACTGATAATGCACCGGTTATTAATCATACTCCGGTAACATCTACAATTCTCGGTAAGGATATTACGATTTCCGGCACTGCTATTGATGCAGATGAAAGTAACGGTGGAGTTGTATCAGTGAAACTGTTTTACAAACAGCGTTCACAAACAACTTATCAATCCGCAGAAAAAAGTTTTGCATCCGACAGCAACCCAAACGGGGTTTTAAACGCTGACTTTAGCTTAAACATTCCTGCAAGTGTAGTAACGGCTGATGCGGCATTTATTGATTACTACATCCAGGCGGAGGATCACGGTAACAATCTGTCTTACTCTGGAAATGCCGGTTCACCTAACTCTATAGAAGTCAAGGAGCAGACCTCGGCAGAAGCAGGGGAGAATACCACAAAAAATATTACAAAAGGCACATACCCGGATTTGATTATTACTGAGGCTGCTGTTAACAGTGCCAATTACAGTGCAACAGATTCAAAGGGGGCCGCTGTTCTTCAGGATGCTTATGACGCGATTGAAGTTTATAACACTACAGATCACGCAATCGATCTTAAAAATTATGCTGTCGGTTATAAGATGGATTACCCGACTAGCCTTGCAGCAGGGCATAGTTCGCCTAGCTACAGCAGCCTGACATCAAATTGCTCACAGACTACAATAAATCAAATAACAAAAACATCATCATACTGGGGCGACACTGCTAACGAGCCGTCAAGCCTGATGCTGCCCTCGCACGGAGTTGCTGTCTTGTGGGATAAGTATCTTCCGTCAGGAATAGCAACATACGAAAACAGCACAACAGATAAAAAAATATACACAGACTATACAGGCTTAAATTATAACAACTTGGCATCTACATATGGAATGACCTCGACAGATAATGCTTACCTCTGTGAAGCTCCATATGCTTCTGGTGGGACGTTAGGGCCTACATCAACAGGTGCCAAGAATTTCTACATGTATGACTTTAATGCAAATACCAGCCGTGCATGGCTCTTCCTTGTTGATAAAAGTGCAAAAATATCAGCGACTAAGACAGATCTGTTTGATGGTGACGTAAACAAAGATAATGCTGTTATAAAATCAGCTTCTTTTGTAATGAGAACTGATAAAAATGTCGATAATGGCAAGTCAGCTGAATTACTTTACAGACCGTCAGACGGTTTAGGATATGCAAAATATAATTCAACAACCGACAATACTTATAATCAAACACCTTCAATGGGAAAAATTTATTACTGGCAAAAACCAAAAACGGCTTCGGATACAGCCGCACCGGTAGTAACAAATACGACTGCCTCCAGCACTTCCGTCGCTGACTTTAATATCTCAGCCAACGTTACAGACGATAATGATATTAGATATATCGAACTTTATTATAAAAAGGATACTGATTCTGAATTTACAAAGGTTACACGTGACCTTGTTGCAGAGGGCGGAAGCGTTGCCGCAGATCTGAAATCTTTTGCGCTGAGCCAGACTATTCCTTCAACAGTATTGAAGGGGGCAGGGTCGCTTCAATATTATTTCAATGTAACTGACGGTAATGACAATGTTACAAACGTGGGCACCGCCGCAATGCCAAACTCGGTTACTGTTGTCGATAACAACGGACCGGTAATTTCATTTACTTCTCCGACTCAGACAAATTTTGTCTCTAAGTTTGACGGAAGTGTTGCGGTATCATATACAGATGAGTCTGATGTTGATGCAACATCAGTTTCAATGACGCTTGACAGTGCCCCTGTTGATTTGTCAGGAACATCGATTACAGCGACTGGCTTTACTTACAGTTTTGCAGCAGCACCTATAACAACTGCAGGCTCACATACATTATCGGTAACCGTAAAAGATAAGTCGTCTGCAGCAAATACGGCTACAAAGAGCTTTACTTTCAATATCATTTCAGCATCTTCTTCTGCAATCTATCATACGCCGGAAGCTGTTAATTCCGGGCTAAAGCCTACAAAAATATCTGCAATGGTGACGGATAACAACGATAATACCGTTATGCTTTATTATAAAAATAAAGTTGACGCCAATTATTCATCCGTACAGATGACCGTAGATCCGTCAACTGTGGTTCAAGGCGGAGGATTTACTTCGGCAGATTATGATGCTGAGATTCCGACATCGGTTTTCTCGGGCTCTGGAGAGGTGCAGTATTATATCGAAGCTGTCAACACGACAAACTCATCTGATAAAATGCGTCTGCCGACAGACAGCGGAACCGTATTTTCCTACACGCTTCAGTATACTTCAGATTTGATTGTTACTGAAGTAATGGCTAACGCACCTAACGTTGCAAGCAATGACGCATATGATGCGATAGAGATTTATAATGCATCCGGACGTGATCTTGATCTCAAGGATTATGCAATAGCTTATAAACGTGATCTTTATGGTTCTGATACTAATCTAGGTTTAAGCGGATTTATTAATCCTTATTTTACAGGAATAAATAAAATAACCGCGACTTCGAAGTTCTGGGGTCAAACTGAACCCGATAAACTCATTCTGCCAAAAAATAAAGCTGCGGTCATATGGGTAAAGTACACTGCTTCAACAGTGGCTACTAACACTGACTACACAAATCTTGATATAAATGACTTTAAGGCAGCATTTGGACTTGATGATAATACATTTATAGCTCTTGCAGAAAATCCTGTAACATCAATGACTGTTCCGATTGCATCAAATACAGCCGCAAGCTATAACGCATGTACAAATTTCTATCTTGTAAACGACTTTAATGCAAGCAGACGCGGCTGGTTCTATATCGTAAAAAAGAATGCAACTGTTACGGCAAATACTGATAACGACAGATTTCAGATTATTTCAGATCCGTCACTTATAGTTGGAACGGGCACTTTTATACTTACTGATAATGTTACAGATGGTAAAGCGACACAGCTTGGTTACGATTACTCAAACGGTTATACCACAACTAATTCTCAGTTTAAGGATGTAAACCAGACATTCGGTAAAATCTACTACTGGCAGAAGCCGAAGGACGGTTTTGACAAAACTAAGCCTGTAATTTCCCATACGCCGTTAGCATCGGCAGGACCGGACAAAATCAATATAGTTGCTAATTTGAGCGATGATACAGATGTTCGCGTCGGTCGAGTTTACTATAGAGTTGACGGCGGCGCATGGAAAACATATGAGAAGGATTTTGTCCTTGAGGACAGCACCTATTCAACAAGCAAGGCGCTCAGCTTTACGGTGCCTTCAAATGAAGCGCTGGGCAAATCAACAGTCGATTATTATATTGAGGCAATAGATGGTAACAGCAACTCTATAACAGAAGGAACAGCGGATAAACCATTCAGCGTTGCAATAACTGATACTGATGGTCCGACAATAAATATTACCTCCCCATCTAATAATGCTACATTCGAAGGTAACTTTATTGGATCGCTTACAGCATCTATCAGTGATATTACAGGGCTTGACAACAGCAGTATAAAAATTGCGTACGATAATACCTCTATTGACGCT
>JAUZPM010000045.1 GCA_030705925.1 Bacillota bacterium | reverse complement strand
TTTTCATAAGTCTGTCGTTATGCTCGCGGGCGGCATCACTGTCGAAGCTGTATCCCTTTGAGCCGCAAATGACCAAATTTTCTATACTGAAAGCGTTATTGTGCATAAGTTCTATCGTGGTTATGCC
The DNA here is from genome assembly GCA_030705925.1 of Bacillota bacterium. Classification (NCBI taxonomy): domain Bacteria; kingdom Bacillati; phylum Bacillota; species Bacillota bacterium. The sequence continues at coordinate 17,292 of JAUZPM010000045.1, read as the reverse complement.
GTTTTGAACAAAGAACTCTTTTATTTTAGACACAGTTGACCAAAAATAATCATGATTTCCCTTTGAAATGATCTTTTTTCCGGGAAGCCTGTCAAGAAAAATAAAATCCGGCAGTGTTTCTTCAAGTGTAAGTCCCCATGAAAGATCACCGGGAAGTATGACTGTATCGTCGTTTTTTACTTTTTTGTTCCAGTTTTCATATATTTTTTCAGCATGATTTTCCCATCTTCCGCCAAAAATGTCCATTGGTTTATTAACAGAGCCCGAAAGATGCAAATCAGAAATCGCATAAATCATAAATATACCTTTTGCTTAAACTCGATATTTTTTAAAAATGTGCGCAAACTAAATTCGAGTTGTCGTGGAATGTCAGACAGCTCATGAATTGTTTGCAAAACGGAGGGGTTAGCGATGGATAAGTCCAATAGTGGCAAAAAGACAAGCGGTGCAGGAAAAAGCAGAAAGCCTAACAGTGGTGTCAGCTGTGATGTAAACAGCTGTATTTATAACGATAAAGATTTTCACTGTACAGCATCTAAAATCACAGTTGGCCCGGAAGACGCGGAAACCGTTAGAGACACTGTTTGCGCAACGTTCGAACAAAAAAATACTGATTAGTAACGTAAACTAATAGTATAAATGGCGAAACGGAAATTTCCGTTTCGCCGTTTTAATTATTTAAGCGCTGAACTGACTGCCTTTCTCATCTCATCTTTTTCAAAAACTTCTTTGAATCTGACTTCTTTTTTATTCAGATCCTTTAGCGGAGCAGGCATTTTGATCTTGTACTCATCTTCAAGTGCAGAAAGCAGACGGTAATCTGCAAAATCGGTTTTGGTTCCGAGAGCGTCAAGCACATCCTTTGCAAATTTGAAAGGGCTTGCTGTAGACATAACGATCGTTTTGGTTTTATCGCCTGTCTCTTTTAAATATTTTTCATATACGCCGAGTGCGACGGATGTGTGTGTATCCGGTATATAATTACTATTCCTAAAGTTTTCATTTATAACAGCTTTTGTTGCCTCATCGTCGATAAATCCGCCCCAGAAAAGACTGCTCATAGCATTTTTCACTTCGTTTGGAACAGTATAGCGTCCATCCTTTTTCAAAGCGCCCATAAGATTTAAAACGAGTTTATCGTCGCGACCCGAAAGCTCAAATAAAAGGCGCTCGAGATTGCTTGAAATCAGTATATCCATTGACGGTGAAATCGTGCAGTAAAAGTCACGGTTGCGGTCATAAACACCGGTGTTTATGAAATCCGTCAAAACGCTGTTGCGGTTAGACGCACAGATCAGTCTGTTTACCGGAAGACCCATGCGCATTGCGTAATAAGCGGCAAGGATATTGCCGAAATTACCGGTTGGAACAGCAAAATTGACCTTATCGCCGATATTGATGGCGCCGGAAGCTGCAAGGTCGAGGTATGACGAAAAATAGTAAACGACCTGCGGCACAAGGCGTCCGAAATTGATTGAATTCGCGCTTGAAAATACATAACCGCGGTCGGACATCTCTTTACCGAATGCGGGGTCTGAGAATATATCCTTAACGCCTGTTTGGGCGTTGTCGAAATTGCCGTTAATGGCAAACACAGCGACGTTGCCGCCTTCCTGAGTCACCATTTGAAGTTTTTGAATATCGGAAACGCCGTCATTCGGGTAAAATACTATGATTTTAGTTCCGTTTACATCTTTAAAGCCTTCAAGAGCGGCCTTTCCTGTGTCGCCGGATGTTGCAACAAGGATAACGACCGTCTTGTCCTCACCTGTTTTTTTGATAGAAGCCTTTAAAAGATGAGGCAATATCTGAAGAGCCATATCTTTAAACGCGCATGTCGGACCATGCCACAGTTCGCAGACATACTCATTGTCAGTAAGTTTAACGGTGGGAGCCGGCGTAGCTGAATCAAATTTGCCTGTATAGGCGTTTTTCGCACATTCCTGAAGCTCATCAGCAGTAAAATCGGTCAGAAAGCGTGAGAGGATAAAAACCGCCCTGTCGATATAGTTCATGGACAGCATTTTTTTCATTTCGTCGACGGACACGGCAGGAAACTGCGTCGGCACATATAAGCCGCCGTCGGGCGCGAGTCCGTTTTTAATGGCTTCCGCGGATGTTACATTTATTTCTTTGCCGCGGGTACTGCAATAGTTCATTTTAACCTCCGAAAATTTACAATAACTTTTTCAAAAATTCAACTCCGTTGTCACGGAAGATATTATTTATCTGATTTTCGTTAAATCCCCTGCTAAGCATGCGGTCTGCGATTTTATGTAGGTCATGGATTCCCATAATTCCCTCAGGCATTATTGACATGCCGTCAAAATCACATCCGAACCCAAGATTATTTTCTCCGCCCATATCACAAAAATGAACGATATGGTCGATTATTGTATCGATATTGCATGATTTATCAGAGAGGAACGTGCTGTAAAGGTTTATACCTATAAAGCCGTTATGAGCCAAAAGCTTTTTAAACATCTCATCAGTAAGGTTTCTCGGGTGTCGGCACAGTTTATACGAGTTTGAATGTGTAGCCATAACGGGACCTTCGCACACATCCATAACGCCGTCAAAACTTTTAAAGGAAAGGTGTGAGACGTCAAGTGCCATTCTATGCTGTTCGATTGCCTTGACCATGCGGCTTCCGAGTTTAGTAAGACCTGTATCGTTTTCGGTTTGGTTTCCGCAGGCATAACGATTGTCACCACAGTGTGTAAGTGACGTAATTCTAACTCCCAGCTCGTAAAACTCATCAAGAGATGCTTCGTCATCCTTTAAACAACAGGCGTTTTCGATAGACAAAATCGCACCGCGTTTCTCATTGAAGGAAAAGTCAAGCGGCATCAGCTTTGATACTTTTTCACGATATACATTGTATACTTTTTTAGCATATAGATAAGCTTCGTCTTTGTCAAGCTCTGACGGGATATAGAGTGCAAAAACCTGCGTATACTTATCAAGAAAATCCGCTTTTTCATAAGAAATATGAAGATTGTTTTCCTCGAATGCACAGTTTTGAGCATCCAGCTCGGTCAGGGTGTCACAATGCATGTCAATAAGTGAAAGTTTCATATTAAGTCTCCAATCTACCGCATTTTAAGGGCTGCTTCACTGTCAAAAATAATGCCCTTTATGTGATTTATGCTCAAGGTTTCAAATTTATCACCATTTGTGCCAATAATAACCTCAATAACATCAAAACGCGGTGAGAGTCCCGACGGGTACAGCTTTATAAAAAGCTCTGCGGTTCTTGTCATACGCGAAAGTTTCCGGATGTCAACAAATTCGCTCGGATTTCCGTGATCTGTCCGTCTTCTGGTTTTGACTTCGACGAATACGAGTTCTTTTTTATCTGACGCTATGATGTCTATTTCACCGAAGTTGCAGGAAAAATTAGTTGTGATAATTTTGTATTTTTTCTTTTTAAGAAATTCAACGCAAGCCTTTTCACCAAATTCGCCGGCAGTTTCAGCGCGCATACTCTCACTTCTCACTCAAGTTTTTTAAGAAAGTTTTGCGGTGAACCGGAGAAATGCCGTTTTCCTTTATTCTTTCATAATGGAGTTTTGTGGGGTAGCCCTTATGCTGTTCAAAGTCGTACTGCGGATAGAGCTTTGCAAGCTTTTTCATATAGCGGTCTCTTGACACCTTTGCAAGAACCGATGCCGCGGCGATTGACGCGCATTTGCCGTCTCCGCCGATTATAGCTTCCGATTCGCAGGGCAGGTTTTGGGGCGTGCGGTTGCCGTCGACAATAATGAAATCGGGCGATAATGCAAGCGCTGATACAGCCCTTTCCATCGCAAGCATTGACGCGTTTAAGATGTTTATTTCATCTATAAGGTGTTCGTCGCACGATGCGACGCCATAAGCCAAAGCCTTTTCGCAAATTATTTCGTAAAGAAGCTCTCTTTTTTTCTCAGACAGCTTTTTGCTGTCGTTCAGCCCGTCGATAACAAGCCCTTCGGGAAGTATTACCGCAGCAGCGAATACAGGCCCGGCAAGAGGGCCGCGTCCCGCCTCGTCAATACCACAAAGGTTTTTTATTCCGTTTTGTCTAAGTTCACTTTCATAAACGTAAAGATCGGTCATTGGTCACTCTCCGGCGGTTGTTCAAGGGTGATGCGCCCAAGTTTCCCTGAACGAAACTCATCAAGAAGCACCTTTGCGGCACGCTCTGTGTCAGCGACACCTCCCGAAATGAGAAAGCCTCGTTTTTTTGCGATGATACTCAGCGGATCATCTGAGTTTATTATATCTGAAATGCTGTCAAGCTTATAACGTTTACAGAGCATGTCAGGTGCAATTTCTGCAAGCTTAAGACAAAGTTTTGTTGCCACGCTTTCAAAATCAAAAATATCGTCTTTAACGGCACCTGTATATGCCAGGTTTAAACCGACACTTTCATCTTCGAACTTCGGCCACAGAATTCCCGGAGTGTCGAGAAGCTCAATTCCGTTTGAAAGACGTATCCACTGTTTTCCGCGGGTCACGCCCGGTCTGTCCTCGACTTTTGCGCGTTTATCCCCTGCTATCCTGTTTATAAAAGAAGATTTTCCGACGTTTGGAACGCCAACGATCATAACCTTGACAGGCTTATTCATTCCCCTGTCAGCGTCTCGCTTCAGCTTGTCGGCAAGAAGCTTCCTTGACACCGAGGTGAACTCTGCCATGCCTTTTCCGGTTGAGGCGTCTGTCATTACAGCGGCGATGCCCTGTTTTTCAAAGAATGAACTCCACGCCCTGTTTGCACGATCGTCGGCAAGGTCGGCCTTGTTTAAGAGAACCATTCTTTTTTTGCCGGAAAGCAGACTGTCTATCATAGGGTTTCTCGAGGAAACGGGAATCCTTGCGTCGATTATTTCCGCGGCAATATCCACGAGCTTTAAATTGTCGGAAATAAGACGTTTGGTTTTAGCCATATGCCCCGGAAACCACTGGATATTTATGCCGGTGCTTAAAGGCGTGTCATCTTCAGGTATATTGCGCTCAGCCATTATTTCACCCGCCCGAATGTATTAAACGGGAACACACGGAAATACACTCTGCCTAGTATATATCTTGCGTCTATCATTCCGATACGGCTGTCACGGCTGTCGGATGAATGGTTTCTATTATCGCCCATGACGAATACCTGCCCTTTAGGCACAGTGAGCGGGAATACCGTATTTCCGAAATTGCGGTTTTTTTCATTTATATACGGCTCTTTAAGTGTTTTGCCGTCAACGATGACTTCACCTGTATTAAAGTTGAAATTTACAGTTTGCCCCTCTGTGGCAATTACACGTTTAACAAGGGGCTCATCAAGAAAACGGCGCTCGTCTATTACAATGACATCGCCGGTTTTAGGTTTAAAAAATAGTTTAGATGTTATGATTTTATCACCATCGTGAAGTGTGGGGAGCATGGAAATGCCGTCTACACTGAGAAGACGAAAGATAAATGTTAGAATAATCACAACTGCAACCAGCGCAAACAGGACAGTTTCAGCCCAGCTGAACACTTCTTCAGCCGATTCACGCTTTGTCATAGTTGCATTTTGAAGCTCATTGTTGTCCAATCCGGCACCTTCTTTTAATTAATGTTATAATTAATATATGAAAAAGGGGAAGTTTTACCCTCCCCCTTTGCAGTTTAGATACGCTCTTTAACTTTTGCAGACTTACCCACTCTGCCTCTGAGATAGTAAAGCTTACTTCTGCGAACCTTACCTTTTCTGGACACCTCTATTTTGTCAATGTTCGGTGAATTAACGGGAAATGTTCTTTCCACACCGACGCCGTAAGAAATTCTTCTAACGGTGAATGACTCTGAAATGCCACCGCCTTTTTTAGAGATAATGGTTCCCTCGAATACCTGAATTCTCTCGCGGTTTCCTTCCTTTACCTTAACGTGAACTTTTACGTTATCTCCGACGTTAAGCATAGGCAGGTCAGTTTTCAGCTGTTCTTCAGTAAGTGCTCTTATTAAATCCATAATGGACCTCCTTGATATTCAGACATTCGTGCAGAGCATTGCAGAGGACTGTCCATATTAATGCCATAGTATAATACCATAAGCTTGCAAAAATTGCAAGTAAAATTTATTTATTTAACTCTTTTCTCATATTTAAACAAGTGAAAGCCATTTTTTTCCGGCTCTGTCTTACCGACTTTGACATAGTCGCACTTTTCATAGAAGTGGTGAGATGGCATAGTATAGAACAGCGTTTCTATATCTCAAAGTCAGGAATGCTTTTTTCACGGATATAACACACTATTTTCCATGCCTCTTCAGTTGCCCGTTTATATCCCTTTTCATTTTTATACCAGTTGTCTCTCCTTGTATTTATATCGTCAGCCGGACAGGGGCTGAATTTTATCCAATCAGGCATGTACGTTTGTGCCATCAATAAGCATCTTCTCATATGGAAGCTAGTGGTAACAAGCAGAATACTGTTAACATTGCTTAATTTGAACGCTCTCTCTAATATAAGAAGTGCGCACAACATATTCTCCTTAGTTGTCATTGAAGTTTCTTCCATCAGTATATCCTTAATAGGTATTCCAAGTTGAATTGCCTTGCGTCTCATTAACTCAGCTTCGCTGAAAAGTCCGTTTTCAGTATTTATAATTTTTCCGCCGGAAAGAAGCAATTTTGAAGCCCGTTTATCTTTGTAAATCGAAACAGCTTTGGGTATTCTGAATTTAGGCGCTTTTAAACTGCCGGGCACCATTATGCAGTCGCCCATCTCACCCATGTCATCTAATCCTGAGTAGAGCATTTTATCTATTATATCAGCTGTTAAATCTTCTTTTTTAAGTGCAGATACTTTCACTTTTGTTCCTCTTTATTTTCTTGAAATATCTGAAGTCATTTATTATGGACAATTAAGCAAAAAATATAAAGGAAAAGGCAAAGCGCTTTCGTGCTTTGCCTTAAAATATGAAGTGACGGCCAAGCCGTGCTTCAGTTGCCTGAATGTAGCCTGAGCCGGAATTACTGTTGCTCTTTCATCTTAGCGAAACATTCGCTGCAATAAACAGGCCTGTCATTTCTGGGCTGGAACGGAATCTTTGCTTCTCCGCCGCATGCAGCACATGTTGCTGTATACATTTCTCTGTTCTGGCGTGTAGCATTCTTTCTTGCGTCTCTGCAGGCTTTGCATCTCTGAGGCTCGTTCTCGAAGCCTTTTTCAGCATAGAATTCTTGCTCGCTCGCTGTGAATACGAACTCGTTGCCGCATTCTTTGCATTTTAGTGTTTTGTCCTGATACATATTTTTCCCTCGCTTTGGAATGATAAAAATTACCCTCGATGGACTCTAACCATCACCTTTGGCATTGCAACGCTCTAAGTTAAGCTATTCGGGCATATTAATCCGGCTTTGTAAGACCGGTTTTTAACTTGTTTTTGATTCGTGAAATAGCATTATCAACCGATTTGGCGTTGGTGCCTAATCGTGCAGCAATCACACTATAAGGACATTTGCGAAGATATAGTTCAAGAACCTGTTTTTCATACTCAGAAAGATTTTTTAAAACGAATTCTTTGAAGTCTCCAATTGTTTGCTCATTCATTGCCTTTTCAACAGGATCGAACGTATAGCTGCGATGCGCTGCATGATCTTCCGCGTCAAAAGAAATGTAGTTGTTGAGAGGTATATTTTTTTTCCTCAGTGAGAGTTTGACGGCTGTTTTGATCTGTCTTGTAATGCAGAGAGCAGCAAAGGCGCTGAAACTTTGACTTTTTTCCGGCTGATAATCTCTAATTGCTTTAAAAAGCCCGATCATAGCCTCTTGCATGATGTCATCTGAGTCAGCTCCGGAGATATAGTACTTTTTCGCTATAGAAGCGGTCAATGGTTTATAAATGTTAAGTATTGTGTCAAAGGCGGCTCTGTCGCCAGCCTGTGCACTTAAGATCATTTCATTATCGGCGGTTTTATGCTGTTCTTTCTTCAGAAGAACACCCCCACACGATCCATTATTCAGATTATACAATTTTTTATTAAATAAGTCAAGCGGTTTTTTGCAATATTGTCAAAATAAAGTGATTTGTGTAGTTTCAGGAATAATATCCAATAATCCCATTGAGCGCATCGTCTCAATAATAGTTTTGGAAAGATTTGTGCGATTTAATAGATCTTCACAGGATAAAAAGGGCTCTTTTTCACGTTCTCTTACGACAGATTCGGCTGCTGATATCCCAAGACCGGATATAGCATTGAAGGGCGGACGCAAACTGTCTTTCCCGCTGATCTGAAAATGAGACGGATCGGAGGAATAAATATCGATCTTGTCAAAATTCAGTCCGCGTTTGTAAAATTCATAGCAAACTTCGAGGATGGTCTGCTCGTTTTTCTCTTTTGCCGTGATTTTATCAAGTTTCGAAAGCTCTTCAAGCCTGCTTTGCACTTTTTCAAGGCCGAAAACCATTGTCTCAGCATTGAAATCATCTGCTCTTACGGTAAAGTAAGTTGCGTAAAATGCAAGTGGGAAATTGATTTTGAACCATGCGATTCGATATGCCATAGTAACATATGCCACAGCGTGTGCACGCGGGAACATGTATTTGATCTTGTGGCAGGAGTCGATATACCATGACGGAACGTTATTCGCTTTCATCTCCTCTTCCCACTCGGGCTTGAGGCCCTTGCCCTTTCTGACGCTTTCCATTATTGTAAACGCCAGTTTTTTGGGAAGCCCCTTATGGATAAGAGAATTCATGATGTCGTCACGGGTGCAGAAAACTTCTTTAAGTGTCGCGGTTTTAGCCTCGATTAGGTCGGATGCGTTGCCGAGCCAAACATCGGTTCCGTGTGACAATCCGGAAATACGTATTAGTTCTCCAAAGGTCGTAGGTCGTGTCTCTTCAAGCATGCCGCGGACAAAACGTGTGCCGAACTCGGGGATCGCTATCGTTCCGACTGTAGATATGATTTCATCAGGTTCAATGCCGAGTGCTTCCGTCGATGAAAAAAGGCTCATAGTTTTTTTATCGTCGAGGGGTATCGAACGCGCGTCGATGCCTGTGAGATCGCTCAGCATACGTATAACTGTCGGATCATCATGACCGAGAAGGTCAAGCTTTAACAGATTGTCATGTATATATTTATATTCGAAATGGGTCGTGATTATGTCTTTCCCATCGTCGTCGGCAGGATGCTGTACAGGTGTGAAGTCTTCGATATCCATTGAATCAGGCACGACCATAAGACCGCCCGGGTGCTGACCCGTCGTTCTCTTGACACCTTCACAGCCGCTTGCAAGCCGGACCATTTCCGTCTCTGGCAGCGTGATGCCTTTTGCCTCGGTGTAGTTTTTTACAAAGCCGTATGCAGTCTTATCCGCGACCGTACCGACTGTGCCGGCACGGAAAACGTTGTCTTTGCCGAGTATTTCTTCAGTGTATTTATGAATCCTCGGCTGATAATCGCCTGAGAAGTTAAGGTCGATATCAGGGACTTTATCGCCGTCAAACCCGAGGAAAGTCTCGAATGGGATGCTGTGACCGTCTTTGCGGTATTTCGTGCCGCAGACCGGGCACATCCTGTCAGGCATGTCCACTCCGCACTCATAATCGCCTGAATCGTCGAATTCATAATGTTTGCAGTTGGGGCAGATATAATGCGGGACAAGCGAATTAACCTCTGTAATCCCGGCCATATTCGCGACAAGTGATGAGCCGACAGAACCTCTCGAACCGACAAGGTATCCGTCAGAAATGGATTTTGAAACAAGCTTTTGCGCGATCATATAAATAACGGCATATCCATGTTTTATTATCGAGTCAAGCTCTCTGTTGAGCCTTTCCTGAACCACAGGAGGAAGCGGATCACCGTATAGAACGCGCGCACGGTCGTATGAAAGACGTTTTATATCCTCTTCCACACCGGGAAGTTCCGGCTTGAAAAGCTTGCCCTCCGGCGGAAGCGGCCTTATTTTTTCGCACATATCGGCGATCTTTTTCGGATTTTCCACGACGACCCGGAAAGCCTCTTCTTCGCCGAGATAGGAAAATTCCTTAAGCATTTCTTCCGTCGTCCGCATATAAAGCGGCATAGGCTTATCAGCATCGGAGAATTTTTGGATATGTAGCAGTATTTTGCGGAATATCTCATCTTCCGGATTCAAAAAGTGCACATCGCAAGTTGCGACAACGGGTTTTTTCAGCTTTTCCCCAAGTTTGACTATTTTCCTGTTTATATTCTTTAGTTCCTCAACGTCTTTTACTTTTCCGTTTTCAATAAGAAACAAATTGTTTGCAAGCGGCTGAATTTCAAGAAAATCATAAAAAGCAGCAATCGAGCGTATATCCTCTTCTGGACGTCCGTCAAGTATTGCCTGATAGAGCTCTCCCGCCTCGCAGGCGCTTCCGACTAAAAGTCCCTCACGGTACTGTACAAGCTCGCTTTTCGGGATACGCGGCGTTTTGCGAAAATAAACCAAATTGGATTTTGTAACCAGCTTGAAAAGATTTTTTAGCCCTACCCTGTTGCGTACAAGTATGATCTGGTGGTTAGTGCGAACCTTTTTGACGTCGACAGTGCCGGTGATGCCTGTGTTGATTTGATCTGAGCCTGTGATATTAAAATCTTTTTTCATCTTTTCGCACATGGTGACAAAGATACGTGAAAGCACCTCGGCATCATCGCAAGCGCGGTGGTGATTGAAATTGCCTGCTCCGACTGCCTCGGCAACAGTGTCCAGCTTGTGGTTTTTAAGTTCCGGGTAAAGCCGCCTTGCGAGAGCAACGGTGTCTATGTAAGCGTTATCGAATTTGAGTTCAAACCTTCGTACAGCCGCCCTTATAAACGATGTGTCGAACTGGGCGTTATGTGCGACAAGGACAGAGTCGCCGCAAAAATCCAAAAACATCTGTACGGCGTCTTTCTGGCTCGGCGCACCCGCAACCATTTCGTTAGTGATGCCTGTAAGCTCGGTTATCTTTTGAGGAATAGGCTTTTCAGGCTTTGCAAAGGTGTCAAGCTTGTCAGCCACCTCGCCGTTTTTGATTTTAACAGCACCGATTTCAGTTATGTATTCGGTTTCCGCCGATAATCCTGTGGTCTCAAGGTCGAATACAACATATGTACCGTCAAACGGTTCGTCAGTTTTCCCGAAAACGCTGGGTGTGGTGTCGTTTACGAAATAATCCTCAACGCCGTATATTATCTTACCGGGATATTTGATTTTTTCAGCGGTAAGGAAAGCGGTCGGAAAGGACTGCAAAACGCCGTGGTCGGTTATTGCAATAGCTTCGTGCCCCCATGCCATCGCCGTCTTTATGTAATCGGCGACGTCGGTAACTGCGTCCATCTGGCTCATTTTAGTATGCAGGTGAAGTTCTATTCGCTTTTGCTCGGCGTTATCCATACGTTTTGGCTCTACAGCTGCCCAGATGGTTTTCGGGGCAAGCTGAAGCTCGTGGTCGTATTTATCGTAAATAATATCTCCGCTTATCTTCACATAACTGTGCTCATTAAGCTTTTCCTCAAGATTATTAGACTGTTCAACGTTTAAAAAAAGTTTGCATTTAATTGATGATGTCTTATCGGTGATGCCGAAAGTGAAAATGACCCAGTTTCCCTGTTTTGTCACGTGTTTGTCCATATTGATTATCTTGCCGACTACCGATGCCGCGCCTGTGTCGGGCATGATCTCAGATATTTTGACTTCTTTTCTCGCCTGACCGCCGCCGTACAGCACCTGACCAGGGGCTTCCTTTTTAGAAGCTTCTTTTTTAATCGGCTGTTTTATTTTCGGCATGACCTTTTCTTCCGGTTCGGCTTTTTTGGGCGCAGGTTCGCCTTCTATGAGTTCGATATGTAGATTTATCCCGAATTCATCGTTTACAAGCCGTTCCATAAGCCTGTCGGCGCCTTTGAGTTTTAATATCTCGCATCCGCCGTGGTGAAGTGTTATTTTAAAAGTTTCGTTCTCATACTGAACATCCGCCCCGGCAAAAAATCCGTTGCAGAGCGGTTCGCTTTCGCGGCAATATTCAGTCATATCTGAAAAATAGTCTGCACTGAACAATTCTTTTGGATATTTGGCATTTATGGTGAGCGTTTCAAACCCGTAAAGATCTTTAAGCTCGGATACGACCTCCAGAAGCGTTGTCTTATGTATTATGTCGGTAAACTGAACGTCAAGCTTGACAGATCTGCCGTCGTCCGAAATCTGCATATCGCAAATCAAAGCCGTATTTAAAATACGGCTTTTTTCATTAGCGGGTTTATATAAATTAAAAAGTTCAAAAAATTTGCCCATTGTTCCCCCAAACGATCACATACGTTCGATTTCCGAAATAAGAGCGTCAAAAAGCTCGTTTTCGGGCACCTTTTTTATTATTTCGCCATGCTTGAAGATAAGTCCTTCGCCTTTTCCTCCTGCAATGCCGATGTCCGCTTCCCTTGCCTCTCCGGGGCCGTTTACAACACAGCCCATGACAGCGACTTTAAGCGGTTTCTTCACGCCGGAAAGCGCCTGTTCCACCCTTTTCGCAAGGGAAATGAGGTCGATAGATGTCCTTCCGCAGGTCGGGCACGAGATGATTTCCACGCCTTTCTTATAAAGCCCCACTGCCTTTAAAATATCATAACCTGCTTCGACTTCACGAACCGGATCTGCTGTCAGAGAAACTCGGATTGTGTCGCCGATGCCGTCGAGCAGCAGACTGCCGATGCCTACAGCGGATTTTATTATGCCCATCCGTTCGGTTCCTGCTTCTGTTACGCCGAGATGGAGCGGGTACGGATAAATTTCAGACAGCTTGCGGTAAGCCGCCGTCATGACCGAAACATCAGAGGATTTGACTGAAACGACGATGTTGTCGTAATCATACTTTTCAAGCATTTCAATATGGCGCGAGGCGCTTTCAACACAAGCATCAGCAGTCGGACTGCCGTATTTTGCAAGTATTTCCTTCTCCAAAGACCCGCCGTTGACGCCTATGCGGATCGGGATATTATGCTGTCTGCACGCGGCAACTACAGCCTTTACTCTATCCTCTCCGCCAATATTTCCGGGATTGATTCGTATTTTGTCTATCCCTGCGTTTGCACACTCTATCGCAATGCGGTAGTCGAAATGGATGTCAGCGACAAGCGGCATGTCGACAGCCTCACGTATGCGGTAAACAGCTTTGACGCTGTCCATATCCATAACGGTAAAGCGGACGATTTGACATCCGGCAGCTTTAAGCTCGTTTATCTGCCTCACACACGCCTCGACATCCGTCGTTTTGGTGTTGAGCATCGACTGGACTAATACCGGGTTTCCCCCGCCGATCGCAACGTTTCCTATCTTAACTGTTTTTGTATTTTTTCTGATCATGTCCACCTTCTAAAACATGCGGGTAATATCGTTAAACGTAACATAAACCATCAGCAGCATCAAAAGCGCGAACCCGACAAAATTTAAAGCGCCCTCGAAGTTTGCCGGCAATGGCTTGCGTCTGATTTTCTCTATTATCAGTAAGAATATCCTTCCGCCGTCAAGCGCGGGAAATGGCAAAAGGTTCATTATGCCGACATTTATACTTATAAATATAAAGAAGAACATTAGTGACGACGGCCCGGCTTTTGCCGCCTGACCTATGACTTTAGTTGTCCCAACAGGGCCTGAAAGCTGGGATACGCCGACCTTTCCGGTGAAAAGGTCGCCAAGCGACTGCCAAATCGAACGTGTTATAGCAATGCACTGATAATATGAATGATGGATAATTGTAAAGAAATTCTTCTGCGTCTGCGCAAGATAAAAGTCCGGCGTTGAAAGCTTCATCCCCTGCTCCTCTACAGTTGGGAACTGAACGTCTTTGAGCGTTACAAGCTTTCCGTCACGGCGAACGACTATATCCATCGGCTTGCCGAAATTCTGTGACAGGATGAGCGAAACATCAGTGCTGACGTGAATCTTCTTGCCATCCATTTTAACAAGCTGATCACCGACCGCAAGCCCGCTTTTAGATGATGTGTTGCTGTCATGAAAACCTTCGATTGTGCTTGACAATAGCGCAGTCGCGGATAACACCATAGCAACAGAAACCAAAAACGCTGTAAACAGGTTCATGAAAGAGCCGGCAAATAAAACAGCAAATCTGGCAAGAGCAGGTTTTTTATAGAATGAATTTTCACTCAGCGGTTGGGATTCGACCACGTTTCCGTCTTTATCTTTAGTTACAGCCTCGCCATCCTCACCTTCGAGCTTTACAAAGCCGCCTATAGGCAGGATGCGAATGGCATACTGTGTCTCTTTCCTATGCCATTTAAAGATAGCCGGCCCCATGCCGATTGCGAATTCCTCAACATTCATCTTTGAAAGTTTTGCTGTTATAAAATGCCCAAGCTCGTGAACAAATATAAGTACTCCAAAAACTAATATCCCGATTAATATAGTAATGCAAATCACCCTTCCGTAATTACAGATGCGTAATTCTCTGAAACATATTCACGGATGTCTCCGTCAACCTTTATTATATCATCAGCCGTCGGGTTTTTAACCATTTTATGCAAATTTAATATTTTGGCAATAATTTTTTCTATATCCAAAAAGCCGATTTTTTCACGCAGGAACAGCCCCACGGCGATTTCATTCGCCGCGTTTACAGCAGCCGGCATTGTGCCGCCGATCTCCGCCGCACGTATACACAAGGGCAGGCAGCGAAACGCATCAATGTCAGGTTTTGCGAAAGTAAGCGGCTTAAGGCTTGTAAAGTCAAGCGGCTTTACATCACATTCATACCTTTCCGGATATGTGATTGCAAGCTGTATCGGGATCTTCATATCCGGCTCGCCAAGCTCGGCAATTACAGCATTATCAGTATATTCCACCATAGAGTGAATAATGCTTTCTCTGTGCACCACGACCTCGATTTTAGAGAGTGGGACATCGAAAAGCCACATTGCCTCTATAACTTCAAGACCTTTATTCATCAGTGTGGCGCTGTCGATCGTGATCTTGCTGCCCATTGACCAATTCGGATGTTTTAAAGCGTCTGCAGGTTTAACAGATTTTAAAAATTCTCTGTCACGTCCAAAAAACGGCCCACCTGAAGCTGTTAGAATAATGCGCTTTACTTCTCTTTTCCTGTCTTTGCATCCTAGAAGCGACTGAAATACAGCGCTGTGCTCGCTGTCTACAGGAAGTATCTGCACGCCCTTTTCACGAGCAAGAGCTGTTACGACGCTTCCGCCCGCGACAAGCGTTTCCTTGTTTGCGAGAGCGATAGTTTTTTTCGCCTTTATTGCCTCGACTGTAGGCAGAAATCCTATCATTCCGCTGACTGCGGTGAGGACGATGTCTGCGTCATAATCAGCGGCGCATGCACAAAGCCCGTCCATTCCCGAAAGCACTTTTACAGGGAGGTCTTTTACCCTGTTTTTAAGCTCTGACGCTTTTTCTTCATCGTATACGCAGGCGGTTTTAGGACGAAATTCGCGTATCTGCCTTTCAAGCAAATCGATATTTCTGTTTGCAGCAAGAGTCGAAACGGGAAGTCCGAGAGATTTTGCGACATCTAATGTCTGTGTCCCTATCGAGCCTGTTGAGCCAAGCAATGAGATAATTTTTTTATCCATAATATTTCCTTAAAACTTTAATAGTCCCAGATTTACAAAGAAATAAATAAGCGGAGCGACAAAAAGCCAGCTGTCCACCCTATCCATTACGCCGCCGTGCCCGGGAATGAGTTTGCTGTAATCCTTGATTCCATAATATCTTTTGATAAGGGACGCTGAAAGGTCACCTATCTGGCTTACGACAGATACGACGGCACCTAGGACAAAAAATCCGATAGGGTCTGTATTAATCGAAAACGCATAAGTGAGCACGAAAGCGTAAACCGTGAAAACTGCTGCTGTTCCGAAAATACTTCCAACAGCCCCTTCGACAGTTTTCTTGGGGCTTAACAGTGGAACAAGCTTGTGTCTTCCCATCGTAATACCGAATAAATAAGCAAAAACGTCGCTGATGGAAGCGCCGAAAATCATTAAAAAAATGAATTGGTAATTAATATGAAGCTGTGAATGAGTTATCGTTCTAAGCGAAATGATTGCCGAAAGGCAATAGGAAACGAATATCGTCATGAAGCATAATACAGCTAAATTTGAAAAATTAGTCGTTTTTTCATATGTAAAAACAAGCCAAGTGAGCGCAAAAAGAATATAAAGCACAAGGATTATCTCTGTGCTTATGTCGATATATTCAGAAAACGCAAAAATAACGGGAACCAGAACAGACGGCGCGAGAAACATTTTCGACTCGCGGTATCCAGTGCATTTAAAAAGCTCGTATACGCAAGAAACACCAACAACTGCAACAAAAATATTTAGTACAGGTGTGTTTGCGAAAATCAGCACAAAAACGTATAGAAGCAGGATTCCGATGCTGGACAGCAGTCTGGTAAAAAACATACAAATCCCCCACTTTGGCTTATAAGCCTCCGAATCGGCGGTTCCTACGCTGAAACTCAGCTATTGCCTTGTCTATTTCTTTTTTTGAAAAATCGGGCCACAGCACGTCGGTGAAATAAAACTCGGCGTATGCTGTCTGCCACATCAAAAAGTTTGAGATTCTAAATTCTCCGCCGGGGCGGATCAAAAGATCTGGCTCAGGCTGACCGGACGTATATAAATGTGATGAAATATCATCTTCTGTAATGGGTGCTGTTTTTCCTTCGCTTAAACAAGAATTGACGGCGTGTACGATTTCCGCCCGCCCTCCGTAATTGAACGCAATGTTGCAGACAAGTTCGTAATCATCCTTGTGCATCGAGGTGAGTTTGGTGATAAGACCATTTATTTCATCACCCATCACAGTTGTATCTCCGAGAAAGTTTATCTTTATTTTATCACGGGACAAACGGTCAAATCCCTTGAAAATATACTCTTTTAAAAGGTCAATGATTGCATGGACTTCATCAGTTGGCCTTTTCCAGTTTTCTGTTGAAAATGCGTAAACCGTTAGATATTTTATGCCTATTTCATTGCAGTATGTTGCAATGTTTGAAAATGTGTTTGCCCCCGCAACATGCCCGGCTTTTCGCGGAAGGCCGCGTTTTTTCGCCCAGCGGCCGTTGCCGTCCATTATTATTGCGATGTGCTTTGGAAGAGTTTGCACGCCGGTTTCATTATTTCCGCCGCGCATAAGTTTTTTAAACATGTTAACCTCACTGAAGTTTATAAATTACAAGTGCCGACAAAGGCCGGCACTGAAAAATTATACTTCCATGATTTCTTTTTCTTTGCTCTCAGACAGCTTGTCGATATTTTTGCAGAACTTATCAGTTAATTCCTGAAGATCTT
>JAUZPM010000044.1 GCA_030705925.1 Bacillota bacterium | reverse complement strand
TTATGTTAGCTTCTACGCCCATTACTATAGTAGTATTACCTATTTTTCTCGGCATAGTGTCCATAGCGCCGAAATAAAACGGATGCGGCCCGTCTCCCAGCGCCGGACCATGCTCAGTGACAGCGATCAGTTCGAATCCTATTTTTTCAGCATATGTCGCGCATTCCGTCAGTGTGCTCTGAGCGTGAGAGCTTTTTGCAGTGTGCATGTGAATATCAGTTGAAACTTGCAGCATTAGGGTCTCCTTCTTTTTCAAATTGCTTCATAACGCGGTCGTTAAGTTCTTTTGCGGCGTTATATCCCATCATCCTCTGTCTGTAGTTCATTGCGGCGACCTCTATAATCATCGCAAGGTTTCTGCCCGGTTTTACAGGCACCACAAGGCTTGGGACTTCTATGCCCAGAATATTTGTTGTCTGAGACTCAAGCCCCAGTCTGTCATATACTTTTTTATTGTCCCATGCTTCAAGATTGATGACAAGGTCAATCTTCTCGGATATTTTGATTGCGCCCATTCCAAAAAGCCTGCGCACGTCTACTATCCCGATGCCTCTAAGCTCGATAAAGTGACGAATGACTTCCGGCGCTGAGCCGACAAGCGATTTATCTGATACTCTCTTTATTTCAACGGCATCGTCCGCAATGAGCCGGTGACCGCGCTTGACAAGTTCTATTGCTGTTTCGCTCTTTCCTACCCCGCTTTCGCCGAGCAGCAAGATACCCTCGCCGTATACTTCAACAAGAACGCCGTGCCGGGTAATTCGCGGGGCGAGATGCACATGAAGTGAGCCAATCAGCCCTGCTATGAGCGGAGATGTGCTTTGAGCGCTTCTAAGGATAGGCACTTCGTACTGCTTTGCAGCGTCAAGAAGTTCAGGAAACGGCTCGATATTCCTTGTAATAATAAGAGCAGGGATTTTCAGAGCAAACAGTTCTTCAAATCTGCTTAACCTAACCTCGCTGGGCAGATCCTTAAGATACCCAGTTTCGGCAAGACCAAGGCATTCTATTCTGTCCGCGTCGCAGTATTTAAGGAATCCCGCTATTGGGAGCCCTGGACGATTGACGTCTGCGCTGTGGATACGGTTTTTTTCGCCGTTCTCTGGCATATAGATAACCTCAAGAGAAAATTCATCAATCAGTGTCTTAAGCTCGATGCTGTAATCACTCATAGTCGTACTCCCATTAATTATTTAATAGATAATATATAATATTATAAATTAATAAATTACAATAATCAAATAAAAAACGGCTTAAAATAGAAAAAAACTGTTGCATTCATGTGTAGAATTTGTTAAAATGACTTTTGTTATATCAAACATGACTTAAGGGAGGTGTTTTGATGGCTAAATGTGATGTATGCGGTAAGAGCCTTGTGTTCGGCATAAAGGTGTCTCACTCACATAGAAGATCAAACAGAGCATGGAAGCCCAATGTTCAAAGGGTTAAGGCTTCAATCAACGGCGGTGCAAAATATATCAATGTCTGCACTAAATGCCTTCGTTCCGGCAAGGTGACCCGCGCGGTCTAATTATATCTGATAATAAAAAAAGGAGTTTTGCGACTCCTTTTTTATTTTTATCTATATTTTACTATTGAAATATTCTAATGAGACTTTAAGCTGCTTTTTAAGTATCTCCTGCCACATATGTCCATATATTTCTCCAGAGCCTTTTGATACTTTGGTAAGCCTAATTTCACCATTCGCATCAGTTTTTCGATAAAAATAATGGTCAGTTTCTTTATATAATTCCCACCCATCTTTATCACAAAAACGCTTTAATTCTTTCCAGCTTGGCATTTTATTAAGTCACCTATCTTTTTAGCATCTTCAAGAATAAGAGCCTTTAACACATAGGGAATATGAGATTTTCTATTGGGAGCTGCGCTCCATAATGCAAAATTATTGTAGTAATCTTCTGCATATTCTTGAATGGCTCTAGCCATTGATAACTTTACCTCATCCTCGGTTTTCCCATTTTCAATTAAATCAATTTCATTAAGAGATAAAGTTATCGATCCATCTTTTTCAGTATACTCCTGAGCAGTAAAAGTGTATGGCGTGAGCATACTTTCAAACAATGACAGGTTTGATAAAACCATTAAGTCTCTTGTACGTTTGATAAATGTGGGTTTTTCTCTCACAACTTGGTCGACAACTAAGCTCCAGTCTTTTCTAGCATCAGTAGCATTCATCACAAACATTTCTTTCACCTCTTGACGCCTCCATATTATCACAATTATGTACATTGTGTCAATAGTGTACACTTTTATTGTATGTAGAACGTTTATTAATATTCAAATTTATCTAAAAAAATTTTGAGTTTATAAGTAATCTGTCTAAATAAAATGAGCCTCCTGCTTTGCACAGGAAGCTCATTTTATTTTTTAATATATGTTTCTTACTTTTTCTTAAAGCTCAGCTTGGGTTCGGTTCCCGATGCAAGCCGTTTTATGTTCTGGTGATGCAAAAGAATCAGAAACAGAGCGATGCAGAATGCCCAGATTATGAAGCCTGTTTCCCCATGTCTTACAAATATCGAGCCAATCGCAAAAGAAACCGCGGCGCATATCGAACTAAGGCTTACGTATCTTGTAAGCGCAACTACTGCCGCAAAAACGACAAGAACAATTATAAAAAGACGCCAGTCGATAACAAGTGCCATTGCGGCAGCTGTCATGATTCCTTTTCCGCCCCTAAAACCGAAATAAAGCGGAAAGCAGTGTCCGATGATGCAGAGCGTGGCGGCGATAAGCTCTGCCTCAAGGGAACCCGGCATAAATGAGCGAGCCATGAGAACTGCTGCGATACATTTAATGCCGTCGCCTATCAGCGTAATTATAGCAAGCAGCGTTCCGTAGCTTCTAAGCATGTTGGTTGCGCCTGCGTTCCCGCTTCCGTGGTGTCTCACATCATCGGTGATATCTCTGATTTTTGATAAAATAATGGCAAAATTGAGACTTCCCAATAAGTAGCCTGCGACACCGATTATTATTAATTTTAACGTATCACTCATAAGAACACTCCTTACTTTTTGTCACCTTTTTCACGGATGATGAAACGGATTGGTGTGCCCTCAAGCCCGAACACGCTTCTGATCTGATTTTCTATATATCTCTGGTATGAGAAATGAAAAAGTTCGAGATCGTTGCAGAATATGACGAATGTGGGCGGCTTAATACTCGCCTGCGTCATATAGTAGATGCGAAGCCTTTTGCCGCGGTCTGTCGGCGGCTGAACCTTTCCGGTAGCCTCCTGCAGAACCTCGTTAAGCTTTCCTGTAGTGATGCGTATACAATTCTGCGAATGTACGTATTTTATGAGATCGAACAGCTCGTTTAAGCGCTGCCCGGTTTTTGCTGAAATAAATATGATGGGCGCGTAGGTCATATAGCTTAAGCCGTCCATGACTTCCTTGCGCATCTTGTCCATTGTTTTTTCGTCTTTTTCAACAGCGTCCCACTTGTTTACGGCGACTATTATTGCCTTTCCGTTTTCGTGCGCCACGCCGGCGATTTTAGTATCCTGTTCGGTAACTCCGGTATTCGCGTCGATCATAACGACGCAGACATCAGCGCGTTCAACCGCCATAAGTGAGCGGACGACGCTGTATCTCTCGATATTTTCGTCGATTTTGCTTTTTTTGCGCATACCCGCTGTATCTATTAGAATGTAATGATCCCCGGCTTTTTCGAAGGGAGTGTCGATAGCGTCACGGGTCGTGCCCGGAATATCCGAAACGATAAGCCGCTCATGCCCTACTATTCTGTTTATAAGAGAAGATTTGCCGACATTTGGCTTTCCTATCACCGCGACTTTGATTGCATCATTATCGTCATCATCATGAGGCTCTTTAGGAAGCTCCTCAAATACCGCATCCAGAAGGTCGCCTGTTCCACGCCCATGTGTCGCTGAAACTGCAATAGGCTCCCCTACTCCAAGATTATAAAATTCAAATATTTCAGGCGGAAGCTGACCTATACCGTCTGTCTTGTTTACGCACAAAACCAGCTTTTTGCGAGCTTTGAGCAGCATGTTAGCCACTTCTTTATCCGCGGCTACCATACCCGTCTGAAGATCGGTGACAAGTATTACGACGTCGGCTGTCTCAATAGCCATCTGCGCCTGACGCTTCATCTGGGATAATATTATATCATTTGTCTTTGGCTCTATGCCTCCGGTGTCTATAAGGGTGAACACCCTGCCCCGCCACTCACAATCCGCGTAGATGCGGTCGCGCGTAACGCCCGGGGTGTCGTCTACAATTGAAAGGCGCTGCCCCGTAAGTTTATTAAACAATGTGGATTTTCCGACATTAGGTCTTCCCACAATTGCAACAATCGGTTTTGCCATCATATCCTCCGTAATTTATAGTTCAATGTCCAAAACTGCGCTTATAAACGCCTCGCCAGTGTTTTCGATTGGGCGCACAGGTCTTTTAAAGCGCTCTTCGATCTCCTTGACAGTCACATCATCTAAAAACCGTTCACGGTCATACCGTAACATCTGCGCAGGAATC
The DNA here is from genome assembly GCA_030705925.1 of Bacillota bacterium. Lineage (NCBI taxonomy): Bacteria > Bacillati > Bacillota > Bacillota bacterium. The sequence goes on along the minus strand of JAUZPM010000044.1, from coordinate 13,129 downwards.
AGTATCTCATCTCCGAGATCGGCGGTCTCTAAACACTTTATAAGATCTCTGCCGACCACAAGTCCCGAAACGTCGACCGTTTTACCGAAAAACTCGTTTTCGACTGCATATACTGTCCCGCTAAGAGTATGACATTTCTTTTTAAGCTCGTCAAGCAAAGATTTTATGAACGGATAGGAAGCGACCCCTGTCAGCATCGTCACCTTGCGTTTATGCATAACCTGCGGCAAGTCACGTATAAGCATGTCGAACTCTTCTTTCATAGAAGCCATGAGCCCTACGCCGTTTTCTATCTGGGGATAATCCTCGTAATATTCCGGCTCGGGTATCGGCATTTTAGCCCTTAAGAAAAATTCATCAGCTAAAAATACAATGCGGCTGTCATGCGTTTTTTTCGCGTTTCCAGCGATTTTTTCTACCTGCTCAATGATCTTAACCGCGTCATCTTTTTCTATCATTTTAAGCGGATACAAACCATCTCTGTATTTAGTAATGCCGACAGGAACGACAGATATACTATTCACTTTAGGATAAAGTGAAATAAGATCATTTAGTGTTTTGTCAAGCTCGGCTCCGTCATTTACACCTTTGCAGACGACGACCTGACAGTTCATTTCAATATTAGCATCTGCAAATCTGCGCATAATAGCAAAACCGTTTGCGGCATTTGGATTTTTCATCATAAAAACCCTAAGCTCAGGATTTGTCGTCTGAACAGATATATTTATAGGGCTGATCTTAAGATGAATGATCTTTTGTATATCCTTTTCGGACAGGTTTGTAAGCGTTATATAATTTCCCATTAAAAAAGACATGCGCGCGTCGTCGTCTTTAAAATAAAGCGTTTCGCGCATACCTTTCGGCAGCTGGTCGATAAAGCAGAATATGCACTTGTTGGAGCAGTGTCTCTGCTTGTCCATCAGATAAGTGGCAAACTGAAGACCAAGATCCTCATATTCTTCTTTTTTTATTTTCTCCTTGCGCTCTCCGTCCTTGCCGCGAATCGTAAGTTCGATTTTTTTATTTGCCGACTGATACATATAATCCAGAACGTCTTCAATTTCCATTCCGTTTATTGCAACAAGCGTCTCTCCGGCAGAAGCATGTCCCTCTGCCGCGCCGCCCTTATCGACGCCTGTGATGAGAACAGCCATAAGTTTCCTCCAAATATCTCTGTAAATAAAAGCGGAGGGAACGAAATGCCCCCTCCGACTTAAATGCTGTTATTAGGCCTCTTTTTTAATAACCGCCTTGCCGTCATAATAACCACAGTTGCCGCAAACTCTGTGCGGTGCTGTCAGCTGATGGCACTGTTTGCACTCGACTAATGTCGGCGCATCGAGTTTCCAAACACTTGAACGCCTTAAATCTCTACGTCTTTTGGATATTTTCCCCTTTGGTACTGCCATTTAAGACACCTCCCTTATATACACATAATTACTTTTCTTTATTAAGTAGTTTTTGAAGAACTGCCAGTCTTGAATCCACCTCGTCGTTTTTGCAATCACATCCGCCCTCGTTTAAATCTTTGCCGCACTTCGGGCAAAGTCCTTTGCAGTCTTCACGGCAAAGCAGCCTGACAGGCGCGTTCACAACAACTGCATCCGCAGCAATCTTCCCTACATCAAACAGATCCTCAGTAACAAGCAAAAGCTTGTCGTCGTCGGCATTTTGAAGTTCAGTCACAAGCAGGTTTTCCACATCAACATCCACTTTATGACTTACGGGTTTCAAGCAGCGCGCACACAGCATCTCCATCATTCCGGATATGTTCAGAAGCAAGGTTACGATACCCGCCTTGTTCTCGACTTTTCCAGAAACGTGAAGAGGTGTCTTAAACGGGTGCTCATCTCCATACAGCTCAATATCACTGCCGTCCATATCAAATTCAATATCCAGACCGGAATTTTCATTTTTTAAAACGCCTGAAATATCAATAAGCATGGTACACCCCTCATAAGATACGCATAATATTATATATTTTGTATACCCAATTGTCAATCTTTTTATTAATTACTTTATAAAAACTCGTTTGTTATGCTTTTGAATTTAATTCATACTTGTTTATCGTTTTTTGATTTTTCTTATTGTATTTAGTTCCGTATAATTCCCTGTCTGCATAACGGACGATTTTCTCTACTGAAAGCTGATTAGTCGGGATAACGGTATAAAGTCCGAGCGAGAGTGTGACATAGTCACTTATAAGAGAGTAAGCATGTGGAATACCGTACTGGCTGATCTTTTCGTTTATCCTAGCGGTTATACGCGCTGCTTCTTCCCTTGACGTTTCGGGCAGTATGATCCCGAATTCATCTCCACCGTATCTTGCGACGATACCAGAAGTCTTTGAAATGCAATCTTTAAGTATGCGCGCAATCTGCCTTATACATTCGTCACCGGCAATATGACCGTAATTATCATTGTACTCCTTAAAGTAATCGATATCCAGCATGATAACAGTAAGCGGTTTATAACCTTTTTTACACCTGCTCCACTCGGATTTCAATGTTTTATCAAACTTGAATCGGTTATATATGCCGGTAAGTGCGTCTGTCTGAGTTATCTTCTCAAGTTTTTTATTTGTATCAGAGAGTTCTTTATTCAGCATGTCCAGCTCGTCGCATTTTTCCTGAATAATCATTCTGTTTGTGAAATCACTGAGCTTGCTTTTATATCTCACTCTAGCAACTGTAATGCATAAAATTATTAAAATGTTAGTGTTTATATAATCTGCGAACAATACTGATGTTTTGCAGTAAAAAGGCATCATTATCATTAAGAAAATATGTACGGGCAAATATAATACTAACGAATAAATAGGCTGAAAAACAGGAACGACCGCAACTGCCAAAACCGTAATAATGTAAACAATTACCTGCCCGGAGATATGCATATCGAGAATAGAAATCAACGCACCCCATATAAGCATAAAACCTGTGAACGTGAAAATAGTCATTTCAATTCTGCTTAGATTATTTTCTGCATTTTTCTCCAGATAACGCAAAATAAAATAAGCAGTCACCAAAACTATTGTTATGATCAGATACAGAAACCAGTAATACAAATCGGGATATATAAATATCTGCCATCTCTTTAATATGAGTACGAATGGGACAACGCATAATTCAAAACCCAGTAAAATGAGGGCAGAGATTTTATACCAAATCAGATTCTCCTTAAAAATTTCAGCATTGAAATCTGTTTTATATTTTTCAGGGACAGGAATAACAAAAATGCCGACAATAAAGTTTAAGATCTTATTCATATGCACCCTTCATTTTTATTGGGCTATTATGTTTCAGTATAACAACAATGGTATACAAAGTCAAATAAAAAAAGGCAGAAATTTACTTTCCGCCTCAGACTGTCGAAAAAGTACGCGCACCGCAAAAGCGATTACGTATAAGTAATAAGACTAAATGGAAATATCGGGCTTTAGAAGCGATCTTCAGGTTACGATTCGTAAACGCAAAATGACTCAAGCGTCCCCGTACCGGGGCACTTTTGCTTTCTTCAGAACAGGCGCCCTGCTGTATCTGCATACAGCGACGAGCGCCTGTTCTTCGTCTGCCTGTCCTTTTTCAATGTCTGTCAGCTTGTCGAAAACATAGTTTTTCGACAAGCTGAGGCAGAAATTTACTTTCTGCCTTTAGCGATTATTTTATCTTGCCGCGAAAATCCTTCATTATTTTTATAAAATCTTTTGGTTTTTCATCGTGGAAGCCATGACCCGACTTTACTTCGATCAGCTCGTTATTTTTAATAAGAGAATGGGCTCTGGTTGCGTCATTTTCATCCATTGCAGCGAGGAGAATGCCGTTTTTGTCATAGCTCCAGCTTGTATGTATCAAAACAGAGGGACAATTTATCCTTGACAACGTCTCAGCCTGGTCAAAGTGTTTGAACCACGAGCAGTCATAAAAAGTATCGCCGAACCTGATATCGTAAGAACCCGAGACTAAATTCCAGATTTGATTCAATGATGGAGGAAGGTAGAAAATCCTTATCTTGCCATTCGGATGCTTTTGTCTGTATGCAAGTACAGATTTTTCGATTCCGTTCCACGATTTACCGAATAGATTCTTCATATAACAATTTTCCATGTAATATTTTACATAATCTTTTTCTTCGGTTTGGTTTAGAAACTTATGAGTCGTATTAAACCCATCAACCCATGCAAAGGTTTTCTGCGTTCTTGACGGCTCTGTTGAGAAAAACGGCGGGTCCTCCAAAACGATGCCCCGCACGTCCTTCGGCGAGTTGGCAGCAAGCCAGGCTGTAAGCAGTCCGCCGGAAGAATGCCCCGAAACAACGACCGGTTCTTTTATTACGTTTTCTATAAACCATGTGAGATCTTTTCCTATTGCCTCCGCTGAATATTTTTCAGGATTTTTACTCGATTCACCGTGCCCGTAGCAATCAACGGCATAAATATGATAATACTTAGAAAGCTGTGGAAGCACCTTAGCGTAGTCTTCCCATGAAACTTCCTGACCATGTATCAGAAAAAGAGCAGGGCCGTTACTCGGACCTTCACCATAGTTTAAAACAGAGCCATCCTGCAAAGTCACCTGTTTTTCTTTAAATCCCACTTTGTACACATTTTTTAAGTCTGCCTTGTCATAATTAAGATTATGATATATGTATAAACCTATGGATATTCCGAGAATTACTATCAGCACGCAAAATACCTTTAAAAAAACCATTGCGATCCTTCCTGCCCTTGATTTTTTCTTCTTTCCGCTATACGCAGCAGTTTTCTCCTCTGTTTCGTTCATATTATGCACATCCCTATTAGTAAGAATAGTATGTAATGTATGACTAATTATACTGCTCATACTGGCGGCAGTCAATAGGAATGCAGATATATTTTAGGAAAAACGCAAAAAAGGCTGCATTTAAAATGCAGCCTTTAATATTTAAATATTATTCAACTGTAACAGATTTTGCAAGATTTCTCGGCTTGTCGACATCGCAGCCTTTTGCGACGGATGCATAGTAAGCGATTAGCTGAAGGGGAATAACAGAGAGGGACGGCATGAACATGTCATCTGTGTCCGGAACCGTAATTACATCGCTTTCACGCTCAAAGAATGTCTTATCTGATTTTCTGCAAACTGACCAAACACGCCCATTACGTGAACGGATCTCACAGATATTGCTGAATATCTTTTCATTTAAGCTTTTCTGTGTTGCAATAGCAAATGTCGGGGTCTGCTCTGTAATCAGTGAGATTGGGCCATGTTTGAGCTCGCCCGCACTGAATGCCTCGCTGTGTATATAAGAAATTTCCTTTAATTTAAGTGAACCCTCAAGAGCAAGTGAATAGTCAAGACCGCGGCCGATAAAGAAAATGTTATCGTACAGTTTAACGTCTTGCGCGATCTTCTCACAAGTATCAGCCTTTGACAGAAGAACGTCGCACAATTCTGGCAGGCGCTTGAACTCTTTGACATATTCGGTAAGCTGAGCCTCTGTTATTCTGCCTTTTACAAGGGCAAGCTGCAAGCATAAGAGATAGAATACAGCAAGCTGAGCGGAAAATGCTTTGGTTGTTGCAACGGCGATTTCAGGGCCGGCCGCTGTATATAGCATTATATCTGATTCACGTGCGGCGGATGAACCAAGCACGTTTACGATAGACAGAACAGGTATACCGCGGGCTTTCGCAAGCCTGATTGCGGCAAGCGTATCGGCTGTTTCGCCGCTCTGCGATATAGCGACGATAAGATCCTTATCCCGAAGCACAGGATGGCGATAACGGAACTCACTGCCAGCCTCAACTGTAGCTTCAACGCCGCAGAATGATTCAAGCAGGTATTTCCCTACTGTTCCGACATAGAACGCACTGCCGCAGCCGACAATAACGATGCGGTTCGTCCGGCGCAGGATAGCGTTGAACTCGCTGCTCTGGTCAAAATGAGGCATATCCTCGGCAAGATATTTATTTGCGATATTTTTAAGGACTCTAGGTGTCTCAAAGATTTCTTTGAGCATAAAGTGCGGATAGCCGCCCTTCTCTGCGCTTGAAATATCCCAATCAGCAACCTGAACCTTTTTATGGACTTCGTTTTTGTCCATATCATAGATCTTAATGCTGTTTTCGGTGATTTCGGCGATCTCGCCTTCCTCAAGCAGGTAATACTGCTTTGTGTATTTTAAAATCGCCGGCATGTCGGATGCAATGAAATTCTCGCCCTTACCTATACCGATCAAAAGCGGGCTGTCTTTTCTTGCGGCAATGATAGTCCCGGGGTTATCTGCCGAAATGATTCCAAGAGCATAAGAACCTGTGATTCTTGTAAGAGCCTGCTTCACAGCTTCGAACAGATCGCCTTTATAGAGGCTTTTTATAAGATGCGCCACAACTTCCGTATCAGTCTGTGAAAGGAAGACATAGCCTTCTTTTTCGAGCTCTTCCTTTAACTGCTGATAATTTTCGATGATCCCGTTATGTACAACTGTGATGTTTTCGCTTGAGTGCGGATGAGAGTTTACATCCGACGGCTCACCATGAGTTGCCCAACGTGTGTGACCGATGCCGCAAGTGCTGACTATGGCACCATTCTCACCTATCTTTTTTTCAAGATGCGCGAGTCTGCCTTTAGCCTTGATAACTTTTATGGTGTCGTCCGTGAAAACGGCGATCCCTGCTGAATCATATCCTCTATACTCCATTTTTTTTAGTCCGTCAAGCAATATCTCGACCGACTGTTTTTTCCCGGTATAACCAATAATACCGCACATACTGTTTTTCCTCCTATGATTTATAGTTGTTTAGATAATCTTTTAAGCTGTTTTAATCTTTTCATAATATCATTTCCGCCACGGCCAAATTCATCATGCAGAGCTTTATATTCATCATAAAGCTTATCGTATAAAGCAACGTTTTCAGGACTAGGCTTATAGCTTAGATTGGGAACATGGGCAAGCCTTTCGACTGCCTCAGAGAAATCGGAAAAGCCGCTTTTTTCTTCGCCTGCGGCCACAGCGGCACATATTGCAGAGCTGAGAGCTGCTGCCTGCCTGCTTTCGCAGATTTTAATTTCCTTGTTTGTGATGTCGGCATATATCTGCATAAAGAACGGATCTTTATGCGCAATGCCGCCGGAAGCGACAATGTCCTTGATCTCGATGCCAGAGCTTTCAAGCTTTTCTATTATAACGCGTAACCCGAAAGCCGAAGCCTCGAGCAGCGCACGGTATATTTCTTCTGTTCGAGTAGTGACCGATAACCCAATTATCAATCCCGACAGATCGTTGTCATCAAGGACTGAACGGTTGCCGTTCCACCAGTCAAGGGCAATAAGCCCGCTTTCACCGGGGCGGAGCTTTGACGCACGTTCGCGCAGGACTTGGTGAACGCTTATCCCTCTTCTTTCCGCTTCTTCGTTGTAAGACGATGGGACACACTCGTTTATAAACCATCCAAACAGGTCGCCGACACAGCACTGTCCCGCTTCGTAGCCGTAATATCCTGTGCAGATGCCGTCTTTGACCATTCCGCAGATGCCATCGACATTAACGCCGCTTTTTGACAATAAGATCACGCAGACCGATGTGCCTACTATCAGCGCGATACGTCCCTCTTCATGGATACCGGAGCCGCGAAGACCGCACTGCCCATCAATCTGCATTGCGGAAACAGCTGTTCCCACGCTGAGCCCCGTAAGGCTTGCGCCGAACGCTGACAGTTCGCCTGCTTTGCTCTCTGTCAAGATAACGTCATTTACAAATTTATCGGCGCAGTTTTCAAAACCTTCCCTGCATGCCCCGAAAAATTCAGGTGACGGATACCCGTCTTCTTCTGTATAGCAAAAGCGAAAACCCGCAGATGCAAGGCTTGAGGCAAGGTGCCCCGTAAGTTTATATATGAGCCAGTCTCCAGCTTCCAGATATTTATATGTACTACGGTAAACTTCAGGCGCGTTGTCAAACATTTCAAGCAGTTTAGGAATTGCCCATTCTGACGAGACCTTTCCGCCCATTGCGGCAAGCCATTTCTCTCCCCGTTCTTTTGCCACCCTGTTTACTATATCCGCCTGCGGCTGTGCGCCGTGGTGCTTCCAAAGCTTGACATAGCTGTGCGGATTATCTGAAAATTCGTTTAACAGGCAAAGCGGCGTTCCGTCTTCAGTTATCGGCAGGACTGAACAGGACGTGAAATCTATACCTACGGATATTACTTCTTCTTTCGAAACGTCCGTGAGCCTCAAAAGCGCCGGAATCAAAAATGATACAGCGTCGAGATAATCCTGCGGATGCTGAAGCGCAAAATCGACAGGCAGTTTTCTGCCGTTTGGAAGGACTGAATCCATGACGCCGTGCGGGTATTCGAATAATACGGAACCTATCTCTTTTCCCGTCTAGAGATCAAGCATCAGAGCACGGGCAGAAAGTGTTCCAAAATCTATTCCTACTGAATATTTCATCTTTATCACCTGCAATAATTATACGTTATTATATCATAGCGTAAGACGATTTGTATATACTTTCCTTAATCATTTTGTGTTTTAAACGTTTACGCGGTTATAAATTTAATCAACAAAAGCAATTTATGAACACAAAAAGCAGAATAGTACAAAAAGAAAACGGCACAAGCTTTCGCTTATGCCGCTCTTTATTATTTTTCATACCCCGCCAAGCCGTAAGGCGTTATAAAAACCCTGCGTTCATGCAGGTGGGTGCCCTCTCCACAGCATCGTGCTTCCAACTTCCGCCACAAGAGCGGGAGGCCTGCAATTTAATCTGCGGAAGACCGGGCTCCCATATTGGTAGTGTAGGTATTTATAAAACACCTCAAACGTACCAAGCAGGGACACCATTATTATAATCAAGACTGTCTTAAAATACAAGTGGGAAATTAAAATTTTAATTGAAATTTATGGAGTTAATGCAGCAGTTCAAAATCGTCGCTCTGATCGAATCTTTTTTCAAATTCTTCTGCTATGCGGTTGAATTCGTCATCGTCATCGATTGTGACGTAAAACACTTCTCCGTTTTCATCAAGGATGACCTTAAGGATGACAAGCTCGCCGTCTGCTTCCAGCATTTCCTGCGGCTCATCGTAAACCGGGACGAGCGCGGCGTATGTCTCGCCCTCGATTTCAAGCGTGTCTATATGCTCAAAGGTTTTCTCGCTGCCGTCTTCATCAACAAGCGTAACAATAGTTCCGTCAAATCCGCTCATAATAACTCCTCCTTTTAATCTATGCAGAATCACTCTAAAACGTAACAGTTGTAGTCGTATATTTCATTTTCTTCGGAAAAACTTAAATATTCGAAAACAAGCTTATAATCCTTATTACCTTTTAAGAGTATCGTCAGTTCATCTGCTGAAACGGAATTTTTTCCTGTATCTTTACTTGAAAGTTTATCAAAGAATGCGGTTGCATCCGCGGTGGCTAACGTATCACTGCCATTTAAAAGCGATATGGTTATAGTTTTGTCTTTCTTAGTAAATTTAATATTAAAACCGATATTTTCATTTTTGTTTATCATTGAAAAATTGCTGAATCCGGCAACGTCTATTGAAAACGGTCGGTCAATGCTGAAATAATGTTCTTTTGCCGTATCATAAGCATTGGCTTCAAAGCCAAATGTATCGTTGAAATCCTGATAAAATCTAAAACTGACAGGCAGATATTTAAGCTTTGGAGTTAGATGTCTTGTAACAGTCAGGTATTGTGTGATGCTGCGTATCTCTTTCTTGTCGTCGCTGCTGACATCGGTTTTAGGCGTGATTTTTCCGTCCTTGATCATATTATTCTTATTTAAGTAATAATTTAAACGCACAATCTGGTCATGTGCCGAAATATCCAGCGCCCCGACAGCAGGCAATATAGAAATGAAGCATATGATTGCGGCGGCAAGAGCTGTAAAGCGGATGCCCTTTCCATTTGTAATTGTCAAAATCACGATAGTCGCTATCAAAACGACCGAAAAAGCGAGCAGATAATATCTTGATTCAGTGAATCCGTAAGCACGCAGCCTAATAACGACAGCCGCAAGCTGAGTAAGCACCGGAACTATAACGATAAAAGGAAAAATACGTCTGAAAACGGCCGAAAGCCGATTATAACCCCCATCGCATAAAACAAATGTCAATATCCCTATTATTCCGTAAGCGAGCACTAATGGCCCGACTTCGCCTATCGGCCACTTTAGGTTTATCAGTATTTTGACAAAATAAATATATAATACCGCTGTGAAAATAAAATAAAGCGGAATGACAACATAAGTGATCAGTATCTGGAAAAAAGGCGGCTTGTGTGAGTCATCGTCAAGCGTCATATCCTCCTCGTATTTCGGCAGGTTGCCGACAAAGAAAATGGGCGCGAACAGGACGAATGCAACAAATGCAATATGAGTGTAAACTCTGTATGAGACTTTTACAAGCAGCAGATTTACAGCACCGAAAATAAGTGACACGCCGCCGAACAGAACAACTGCGAAGAGCGCCGTCATAAATGCGTTTTTAAAATATATATATGCGTTTTTTTCAAAGTCGAACCTGCCTTTAACCGATGGAATATACAGTATCAGCAGTGCCAGCATACCGAAAAACGCACCAAGCGGTATGCCAAGATCGTCATTCGTATTATTCCAGAACAAAATAGAAAGTCCGCCATAAGCTGCGACTCCGAGCAGAGCGGTCATGATTGGAAGATGTGTCGCAAATATCCGCATCGTAAGCTCTAGGAGAAGACATACAAGGATGCCGGTAAACATTGCAAGGTAAAAAATAAAATGTTTTTCCGCGAAAACTTTTTCGAAAATAAGTACCATCATAACATAGGTTATGACAACAGAAGCGCATGTGGCGGGAAAGCGACGGAACGCATTAAAGATGTTTGCGAATTTGTTTTTGATAAAGCCGGTCACTTTCATGGGGATGCCTCCTCATTTATTATTCAAATGAATTGTTTTTCCACCAGTTCTGTTTTTCAAGTGTCGAAAGCTCGCCGAGATGAGAGTTGTCACCCTCCAGAAGCAATGTCGGCTGCAAAGTATCATCAAATGCCGCAATAGAGACGGCAGTATTGTCACGCCAGGCTACCTCATCGACTTTTTCAAGCGGCAGCCCTTTTAAAAAAGCTGTAAGTGTGCGGATGAGAGTTCCATGTGTTACAATTGCAATGGTTTTTCCTTTATTTTTGCTTACAATGTCTTTTACCGCCGAGACCGCACGGTCATACAGCTCTCGCACGCTCTCTCCGCGGGGGGCTATGAATTTACTGAAATCATTAAGCCAGTATTCAGTCTCCTCCGGGTATTTTTTAGGGAATACCGTCCATTTTTTGCCTTCCCATTCACCGCCGTTGATCTCTCTTAAACGCGGGTCGGCAATCATTGGGATGTCCCTGCCGTTTCGCACGGCAAGAGCGGTTTCAGTCGTTCTCGAAAGGTCGCTGTGATAAATGACATCAAGATTTATTTTGCTCATCCTTGCGCTTAAGCATTTCAGCTGAGCATAGCCGTTTTCAGTGATCTTGCCGTCGGTGATGCCGTGAAAAATCCTGTCTACGTTGCCCCTTGCCTCGGCATGGCGGATTATATACACCCTTGTCATCGGTTTCCTCCGTTAGTTGAGAATCAGGCTGCCTGTAAGCTCTTTAATAGATTTTATGCCGTTTTTATCGAGATAATCGCAAAGACCCTTTTTAATATCGATCGCGGCAAACGGATTTCTGAAAAATGCCGTTCCGACAGAGACAGCGTCAGCCCCCGCGATAATGAATTCAAGTGCATCCTCCGCCGTTGCAATGCCGCCCATGCCGATCACGGGTATCTTTACGGCGTTTTTGACCTGCCACACCATGCGTACTGCAACCGGACGTACAGCGGGGCCGGACAATCCGCCGACATTATTGTTAAGTATAGGCTTTCTAGTTTTAACGTCTATCTTCATGCCCAAAAGCGTGTTGATAAGCGAAAGCACGTCTGCACCCGCCGCCTCTGCAGACCTCGCGATTTCCGCAATATCTGTGACGTTTGGCGAAAGCTTGACTATTAGCGGCTTTGACGCATGTTTTTTTACGGCAGAAACGATCTCAAACACCGTTTTTGCGCTTGTGCCGAAAGCAACGCCGCCCTCTTTGACGTTCGGACAGGATATATTCATTTCTATCATATCCGTTTCGCTTGAGGATATTCTCTCTGCCATTTCGCAGTAATCGCCGACAGTGTTTCCAGCAATGTTCGCAATGACCTTTAAGGAATATTTTTTAAGTTCGGGCAGGTAATCATGAAGGAATACATCCACGCCTGGGTTTTGAAGCCCCACGCTATTGAGAATCCCGGACGGGGTTTCCGCTATCCTCGGCGGCTTATTGCCCAAACGTTCTGTAAGTGTTAATCCCTTTACACTTATTCCGCCCAGTTCATTAAGTGAAAACATCTCTCCGTATTCACGGCCGAACCCGAAGGTGCCCGATGCGGCGATTATCGGGTTTTCGAACGTGACGCCGGCAATTTCAACACTAAGGTCACTCATTCAAAAACCACCTCCGCCACATTAAATACAGGGCCGTCTGAGCAAACATGACTGTAGCTTTCAGTTCCCGCTTTTTTTGTCTTGCAGGCGCAGACAAGGCATGCCCCGATGCCACAGCCCATCCTCTCTTCCATTGAGATCTCACACGGGATTTCAAGATTTTTCGTATATCCGGCAAACGCCTTAAGCATAGGTTTAGGGCCGCAGGCATACGCAATATCGAATTTACCGTCAAGCTTTTTTTCGGCGCAGTTTACGGCATTTCCGTGAAAGCCAATAGAGCCATCGTCGGTGGCGACCAAAACTTTTGCGCCGGTTACCGCAAATTCCGCGCACATGACCGCGGCACTGCGGTTTCTGAAACCAAGCAGCACTGTCGCGTCGGCACCGTAAAATTTCGCAAGCTCATAAAGCGGAAAAATGCCGATTCCGCCCCCCGCAATAAGAGCCTTTTTGCCCTTTTCAAGGCTGAAGCTGTTGCCGAGAGGGCCAAGCACATCAAGCGTGTCACCGGGCTTTTTCCCCGATAAATATCTTGTCCCCTCGCCTTTTATTTCAAACACGATGCTTAAAAAATCTGAACCGATTTCGCAGACGCTTATCGGCCGTCGCAGCAGCACTCCGTCGCCGCGG
>JAUZPM010000043.1 GCA_030705925.1 Bacillota bacterium | reverse complement strand
TGTCGTGATCAGCCCATATGTAAGCAGTGCCTGTTCCCATGCTTACAACAAGCGCACTGTCGAATCCCGAAAGATAGAGACCGCCGTTTCCGACTGCCAGAAATTCATCGACTTTAAAAGTTTTTATTCCATAAATCGGCTCTTTTACGCTTGAAGACCCGACGCCTGTTATAAACACCTTGTCCACATCTTGAAGTTCGATGCCGTTTTCGGCTCAAAACTTGCCGAAAGCGCCGTAGAGGGAAGCGATAGGATCGGTTGCACGAACCTGAATCGGAGATATTATTTCTTTATCTTTTATCCCGATAATCTTTGTCGTGCTTCCCCCAATGTCAATCCCAATAACTAAACCCATTAAAACCTGACCTTTATAATTTATTTTGATCTTTAAGTGAAAGTAATCTGTCGGCTATTATTAATGTCAAAACCGCGGCAACCGCAGCTTCAAGCATTCCGTTAATCCCTATAACACTCATAAATATCTTAAGCATCGCTGAAACAGTCATGCCGTTTGCTTTGGCATAAGGCTCTCTGAAAAATATGTATATGCCGCCCAGCACAAGGATAGTGTTTGTAAGTGAACCCAAAACGCCCGATACTAAAAGTGAAAGCTTGCGGTTAGCCTTTCCTTTGAACAGCAAAATAAATACATACCCGGCAACAACGCCTACAAGTATGCGCGGCACAAAGCATATCACAACGCTGCCCCATCCCCCATTAAAAGCGCCGCCCTTGAAGAAAGGTGAAAAAATAGGTGACTCGATAGGATTTGGACGTAAAAAAGTTGCATTAATAAGGCTTGTAAGGCCAAATACAAAGCCGACTTCCCCGCCGGCTTTGGGTCCTAAAACAACCGCCGCAATAATAACAGGTATATGCATTATTGTAATGTTTAGCGCGGGATTAACAGGGATATAGCCTAAATAGGGCACCAGCCCGACAATAAGTTCTATAGCTATGATCAAGCTTAACTGTGTTAAGCGTTTTGTATTTTTAGTAACTGCCATTTTAATTCCTCCATCAAAATTCTGCATTTTTCGTCGTGCGGGGGAACGGGATGACATCGCGTATATTAGAAACGCCCGTGATATACATAATAAGCCGTTCAAGACCAAGCCCGAAACCGGCATGTTTTGCGCCGCCGTATTTTCGAAGATCGAGATACCACCAGTAGTCCTGAGTATTAAGTCCAAGTTCCTGCATACGTTTTTCAAGCACGTCGAGACGCTCTTCCCTCTGACTGCCTCCGATTATCTCGCCGACACCCGGGACAAGCAGATCCATAGCTCGGACTGTTTTACCGTCGTCATTCTGTCGCATATAAAACGCTTTGATTTCTTTTGGATAATCCGTTAGAAAAATCGGTTTTTTATAGAGCTGTTCGGTAAGAAAACGCTCATGCTCGGTCTGCAGATCACAGCCCCAATATACGGGATATTCAAATTTGTCCTTGTACGGTTCAAGCCGTTCCACCGCTTCTGTATAGCTTACCCGCCCGAAATCTGAGTTAATTAAGAAATCGAGACGTGAAAGAAGCGTGTTATCAATAAAATTATTGAAAAATTCCATATCACCCGGACATCGCTCCATCACCCGGCGGATAGTATATTTTATCATGCTCTCCGCAAGCACCATATCGTCATCAAGATCGGCAAACGCCATTTCAGGTTCAACCATCCAAAATTCAGCGGCATGGCGGGCAGTGTTGCTCTTCTCTGCCCTGAAAGTAGGGCCAAAGGTATATATTTTGCCGAAAGCCATAGCGAACGTTTCGCCCTCAAGCTGTCCGGAAACAGTCAGATTCGTGCTTTTCCCAAAAAAGTCCTCTTTGTAATCTATTTTTCCGTCCTCAGTTAAGGGCGGATTTTTCATATCAAGGGTAGTAACGCGGAACATCTCGCCCGCACCCTCACAGTCGCTTCCCGTGATTATCGGCGTGTGGACGTATACAAATCCGTTCTCGTCAAAAAAGTCGTGGATCGCCTTTGAAATGACCGAACGGACACGAAAAACGGCGCTGAAAGTATTTGTGCGCATGCGTAAATGCTCTATTTCCCGTAAAAATTCAAGGCTGTGGCGTTTTTTCTGCAGAGGATAATCCGAAGTAGACTCACCCTCTATCGTGACGGAGGCTGCTTTTATTTCAAATGGTTGTTTTGCATCTGGCGTAAGGATAAAACGTCCACAGGCCGAAATTGCGCTTCCGACATTAAGGCGCACAATATCCTTGTAATTTTCAAGCGTTTTTTCCTCAATAACAAGCTGAACACCCTTGAAATTACTGCCGTCGTTAATTTCTATGAATCCAAACGTTTTCTGATCCCGCAGTGTGCGCACCCAGCCGCAGACAGTTATATCACTGTCGCTGAAAGCAGTCGGATTTTTGTACAATGCGGCAATATCGGTTCTTTTCATAGCTCCTCCATCCATGAATACACGCAATACTCATTTTAGTATATAGAATTTAAAAAATAATTACAATATAATATTCGGCAAAATTTATTATATTAATCTTTAATTTTTGTATGTTTAGTTCAAAAATTCGATTATATTTAAAAACAGTGTATATTACTTGAATTTATCATAGTAATATGTTAAAATATTCTTTAATATATTGCTATTTAAATGTAAATTTGGCAGGCCGCAGCCTTTAAAGCGGCATGAGCGTCACATGCCCCCTTTCGCGACATCGTGAATGCAAGTCAGGAGGAAATATGCAGGAAATAAAGATCACGTTAACAAAAAATAAAAAACCGCTGCCTGATATGTCAACGGTCACATTCGGAACAGTCTTCACAGATCACATGTTCGTTATGGACTATGACAAGGGTGAGGGCTGGCATGACCCGAGAATCGAGCCATATGCTCCTTTTGAATTGATGCCGTCTGCCTCAGTTCTGCACTACAGCCAGACACTGTTCGAAGGTTTAAAGGCATATTACGATCCTAACGGAGAAATTCGTCTTTTCCGTCCGCAAAGAAATTTTGCCCGTTTGAATTCATCCGGCGACCGTATATGTGTGCCTCATATCGATGAAGAGTTTGCACTTGAAGCTTTATTGACCCTTGTCGATATCGAACGCCGCTGGGTTCCTAAAGAGGAAGGCCAGTCGCTATACATCCGCCCGTTCGTTATTTCAATGGATCAAACGCTGGGCGTTCACCCTGCCACCCACTTTAGATTCTTTATCATCCTCTGCCCTGTCGCTTCATATTATAAAGGCGGCCTTGCTCCTACAAACATCATGGTTGAGCCTAAATATGTCCGTGCCGTCAAAGGCGGAACGGGACACACCAAGATCGGCGGCAACTATGCGGCATCTCTTAAGGGTCAGGAAGAGGCTGCGAGACTTGGCTATGAACAGGTTTTATGGCTCGATGGTATTCATCATAAATACGTTGAAGAAGTCGGTTCAATGAATATAATGTTCAAAATTGGCGGAAAGATCGTTACTCCTGAGCTTAATGGAAGCATCCTGCCAGGCGTAACGCGTGATTCTATCATAACGATTGCAAAATCGCTCAATATCCCTGTCGTTGAAAAGCGCATAGCTGTCGATGAGATATTTGAGGCGGCTGATAACGGCACACTTGAGGAAGTGTTCGGAACCGGAACAGCAGCTGTTATCTCCCCTGTCGGCGAGCTCAGATATGACGACAAAATCGCTGTCGTAAACGATCGGAAGATCGGTCCTACAGCACAGCTTCTATATGATACGCTGACCGGAATTCAATATGGCAAGATCGAGGATAAGTTCGGCTGGTCTGTGATCGTTCCTAAAAAATAATAAATTAAAAATACAAATCCCTCTGTCTAGCGGCAGGGGGATTTTTTTGTAACCTGTGACAGCAGCAACTTTTAGAAATGCTGTGTGTTAAAAAAGTGGTTATATTATTCCAGCTCGATGGAGACAATACCAAATATTAATTACCAATGCGACACTTGTTACTAAAATTATTCCAAAAATAATTGGAACAGTGATTCGGGTAGAACGCCTTTTAATCACATAAAGTATAATCCCATCATTTAACGCAATGACCAACACACCTCTGATTATTAACTCTTTAAGTAAACTCATAATATCATCACCTTCGAACATTATTCTTATGTTTTGTTTTCTCAAAGTGTACTGCATTTATACTGTGTAAATCAAATAAATAGTATTAAATGCCATCTGAACTATGAACCGAACCCCAGATGATAGACTCAAAAAAAGCACCCAATCGTAGAATAGGTCGGAATTACTCGTGCTGGCACCGCATTTGATACGGTGTCAGCATATTTTTGTTTTGAATACGTTCGTAGTTATAGAAATTTATGTAATCAGCAATGAGTTTTTTCGCTTCCTTAATGCTCTTTGGATGGTGGCGATAAATACACTCGGTTTTCAGAATGCCAAAGAAATTTTCAGCGCAAGCATTGTCACGAGGATTAACTGGTCTTGACATAGACGGAGTAATTCCGATTGTTTAGTTAGGTTAAAATACCCTGTGGAAGCGTATTGAAACCCTTGGTCGCTATGGAGTATCAGTTCATTGGCGACCTCTTTTTTTGCTTTTTTCAAAGTCCGATAGACCAAGGCGTTGTCCTGCGAAGTAGCTGTATCAAAAGCTACAATAAAGTTGTCGTGTAAATCCTTAATCATAGACAGATACAAAGTTCCCTCGTCGGTAAAGATATAACTTATATCTGTTGCCCATTTTTGATTCGGCTGGTCTGCCCAAAAGGCACGGTTTAGGATATTCTCATACTATACATTTGTTGTTGCCGCATATACAATGGCCTGGTCTTCGAATCTCCGCCAGCAAACCATATTTATTCATCAATCGTAATACTGTTTTGTGGTTAATGCAAACGCCATGGTTTTTACAAATCCATGTTCTTACCCGCCGGTATCCATAAGTATTATCGCTCTTTCGCTGACATTCCCGAATGAGTTCTGCAAGTTCCTGATCCCGTTGTTCACGTTGTTTTCTTTCCGGCAGTGCCTTAATCCATCTGTAATAACCACTTGGAGATACTTTAAAATACGTGCATAGTTCTTTAACTGTAAATTCTTTAGCGTATTTCTGAATTAAAGTATATTTCTGATCTTTTCTATTAGTTTTAAATTCTGCTTCAACTTTGTATATTCCTTGACATACAAACAGCCTCCTGTCGTATTAATCCTACGACAGGAGGCTGTTTTTTTCAATGTCTATTTTCCGGTTCTGTTCAATTTTCCCTATAGATGTCAGCACTTTGTTATTTTGTAGACTTGCTTTATTAAAGGTTTGCTATAACAAGCGCGCCCATTTCTACTGTTCCAACTTTCTTCATGCCTTCGCTCATGATATCTCCGGTTCTGTATCCATCGTTTAAAACCTTTTCAACCGCGTTTTCGATAGCGGAAGCTTCAGCTTCGAGATTGAAGGAATATCTGAGCATCATTGCAACTGACAGGATTGTTGCAAGCGGGTTAGCTATGCCCTTTCCGGCAATATCGGGTGCAGAGCCGTGGATAGGCTCATACATTCCTAGGGTGCCCTCGCCAAGACTTGCAGAAGGCAGCATTCCGATAGAACCAGTCACCATAGAAGCCTCGTCTGAAAGGATGTCGCCGAACATGTTGCCGGTAAGAACAACGTCGAACTGACTTGGATTTCTGACAAGCTGCATAGCCGCATTGTCTACGAGCATATCTGAACACTCTATATCGGGATATCCCTCAGCGATCTTGTGGACGACCGAACGCCACAGGCGTGAGTTCTCAAGCACGTTTGCCTTGTCTATGCTTGTTACCTTTTTTCTTCTCTTTCTTGCCATCTCAAAAGCGACGCGAGCGATGCGCTCAACCTCTTTTTCGCTGTAGATCATAGTATCATAAGCCGCTTCGCCCATATTCTCGGTCTGCTTTCTGCCGCGCTCACCGAAATATGCGTCACCTGTCAGCTCACGCATGATAACGAGGTCGAATCCGTTCTCTATAAGAGAAGGTTTCAGCGGACATGCGTCTTTGAGAGCATTATAAAGCTTAGCGGGACGGATGTTTGCAAACAGTCCGAGTTCATAACGGATACCGAGCAGCGCGCGTTCAGGGCGCAGATTGCCGGGAAGCGTATCCCACTTTGGTCCGCCGACGGCGCCGAGTATAACGCTGTCACTTTCTTTGCAAAGCTTTATTGATTCCGCCGGAAGCGGTTCACCTGTCGCGTCAATAGCACAACCGCCAGCAAGAACATCCGTATAAGTAAAAGTATGACCGAACTTTTTGCCGATCTCGTTTAAAACCTTAACGGCTTCGTCAACAATCTCAGGGCCTATTCCGTCGCCCTTTACAAGTGCAAGTTTATAATTCATGCTGCCTCTCCCCAATTACTTATTTTTTATTGAGTTCAATAGGCCGTTTTGGTCTATGATCTTCTTGATAAATTCAGGAAACGGATGGGTGTTATATGATTTTCCTGTTGTTTTATTGTTTATAACGCCCTTTTCAAAATCAACCTCGACCTCATCGCCCGCATTGGTTCCGGCAACAGCTTCCGGACACTCGATTATCGCGAGACCGATATTGATAGCATTTCTGTAGAAAATTCTGGCGAATGTGTTAGCTATAACGCATGACACCCCTGATGTCTTGATTGCAAGCGGCGCATGCTCACGGGACGAACCACAGCCGAAATTGTTTTCCGCAACGATGATGTCCCCCGGCTGAACTTTTTTAACGAAGTCCGCGTCGATATCCTCCATGCAGTGGGAAGCAAGCTCCTTAGCGTCGGAGGTATTTAAATATCTTGCAGGGATTATAACGTCGGTGTCGACATTGTCTTTATATCTGAATACTTTACCGTGTGCTTTCATTATACGTTCCTCCTGTTTTTATTTAAGGTCGTCCGGCAGAGCGATCCTGCCAAGGATAGCGCTCGCAGCGGCAACAGCCGGGCTCGCAAGATAAACTTCGCTCTTTGTGCTGCCCATTCTGCCTACAAAGTTGCGGTTAGTCGTCGCAACAGCACGCTCTCCGGCGGCAAGGATGCCCATATGTCCGCCAAGGCAGGGCCCGCATGTAGGAGTCGATATAGCGCAGCCAGCGTCAAGGAATATTGTGAACAGACCTTCGTCCATTGCCTCTCTGTATATCTTCTGCGTTGCTGGGATGACTATACAGCGGACACTCTTTGCAACCTTTTTCCCTTTAAGGATAGATGCCGCAATACGGAGATCCTCAAGTCTGCCGTTTGTGCAGGAACCGATAATGACCTGATCGATCGTGACATTGCCGGCCTCTTCGACAGGCTTTGTATTTTCCGGCAGATGCGGGAAAGCGACAGTCGGTTTTATATCTGAAAGGTCGATTTCATAAACAGCGTCATATTGAGCGTCGTCGTCTGCTTTGTAAACTTTATATTCTCTCGAAACTCTTTCGCCGACATAGGCAAGAGTGACTTCATCAACTTCGAATATACCGTTTTTAGCGCCAGCCTCGATAGCCATGTTTGCCATGCACAGTCTGTCATCAATAGAAAGGTTTTTAAGCCCGGAACCTGTAAACTCCATTGATTTGTAAAGCGCGCCGTCAACACCGATCATACCTATGATATGAAGTATAACGTCCTTGCCGCTAACCCATTTGCATGGTGTGCCCTTAAGCACGAATTTGATTGCAGACGGAACTTTAAACCATGCCATTCCGCTGTACATTCCGGCGGCCATATCTGTAGAACCAACGCCGGTCGAAAATGCTCCAAGTGCGCCGTAGGTGCAGGTGTGGCTGTCCGCGCCGATAACAAGCTCGCCCGGTGCGACAAGTCCGCGCTCAGGAATAAGGGCATGTTCTACGCCTACTGAACCTGTATCATAAAAGTTTTCGATTTCATATTCACCCGCAAATTCACGTATCTGTTTGCACTGCTCAGCAGCTTTGATATCCTTGTTCGGCGTGAAATGATCCATAACAAGAGCGATTTTTTTGTTGTCGAATACAGTCTTAAAACCTGCTTTTCTAAACTCGTTGATTGCAACAGGCGATGTTATATCATTGCCCAGCACCAGATCGAGTTTTGCATTGATCAGTTCTCCGGCGCTGACACTTTTCCTGCCCGCATGCGCCGCGAGAATTTTCTGTGACATCGTCATTCCCATAACGTTATAATCCTTTCTTAACTTAAGCGTTATTTAAATCTTTAATAAGTTTATACTCGATTGAATCGACAAGCGCCTTCCACGACGCCTGAATAATATCTGTGGAAACGCCCACAGTCGACCATGTCTTCTCCCCGTCCGTAGACTCGATAAGCACGCGAACCTTTGACGCAGTCGCATTTTTCGCTTCCATGACACGCACACGATAATCGGTCAGCTGAACGCTTGAAAGAGCCGGATAGAATACCTCAAGCGCCTTGCGAAGCGCAAGGTCGAGGGCATTTACAGGCCCGTCGCCTTCCGCGGCAGTTATCTCATTTTCACCGCCGACAATAAGACTGATTATTGCGGTCGATGTGTTCCTGCTCTCCGAGCCGTGAGTTGTCAGTTTATCTCCGGTAGTCTTAAAATACGCAAGGTCAAAAAACGGCTTATATCTTCCCAGTGCTTTCAGAACAAGCAGTTCAAAGCTCGCTTCCGCCGCCTCATACTGATAGCCGCGGTGTTCCTTTTCCTTGAGCAGCTTTAGAATCTTCTGCGTTTCCGGCGAATCTTTTTCAAGCGTCGGGTCGATATTCTGAAGTTTACTTATTATAGTTGAACGTCCGGAAACCTCGCTCATCAAAAATCTGCGTTCGTTTCCGACGATTTGGGGATCGATATGTTCAAACGAGCGTGAAACCTTGTTAACTCCGTCTATATGCATACCACCCTTATGGGCAAAAGCGCTCTTGCCGACAAAAGGCATGCCGTTATCCAAAATCATGTTAGCGATCGATGCGATCCTGTGAGCCGCATCGGTAAGGCTTGAAACATTTTCTTCAGGAATACAAATATATCCCTTTTTAAGCTGCAGATCAGCAATTACCGTAGATAGATTCGCATTGCCGCAGCGTTCGCCAAAACCGTTGTATGTACCCTGAACATGCCCCGCCCCCGCCGCAACAGCCATAAGCGAGTTTGCAACGGCAAGGCCGCTGTCGTTATGGCAGTGGATGCCGACCTTTGCATTTGGAAAAGCCTTAACGACCTTATTGGCAATGTCGTAGATTTCAGTCGGGAAGCAGCCGCCGTTGGTGTCGCACAGCGCAAGCACCGCCGCACCGCCTTTTATAGCCGCTTCAAGCGTTTTCATGGCATATTCGGGATTGTTTTTATATCCGTCAAAAAAATGTTCAGCGTCATATATCACTGTTTTTCCTTTATTCACAAAGAAAGACAGCGTTTCTTCTATCATTTTAAGATTTTCTTCAAGCGTAGTTTTTATTATCTCTTTAACATGCAAATCCCACGACTTGCCGAATATAGCCACATATTTTGTGTCTGCAGTAAGAAGAGATTTGACATTTGCGTCGTCTTCAACATTTATATCCCGTCTCCGGGTCGAACCGAATGCAACGATTGCAGAGTTTTGAAGTGTAATATTCTTTACACGCTTGAAAAATTCAAGATCTTTGGGATTTGAGCCGGGGTTTCCCGCCTCGATATATTTTACCCCAAGATTGTCAAGTGTCTCAACAACCTTGAGCTTATCTTCAACTGTAAAGGCGATGCCTTCACCCTGTGCCCCGTCCCTCAGAGTTGAGTCAAATATCTCTACTTGCCTGTTTTTGTCTGTGGACATATTTTTCTCCTTATTCAGCGCTTAGTACAGCGCCTTCTGTCCCGGACTTGACAAGCTTAGCGTATCTCGCTAAGACGCCAGTCTGGATCTTCGGGGGCAGCGGTTTGAAGTCTGCCATTCTTTTCTCTATTTCATCAGCCGGAACATCCAGCTGTATTTTCCCATTTGGTATGTCTATGTCTATTTTATCGCCGTCTTTGATGATGCCGATAAGCCCGCCGCTTGCAGCTTCAGGAGAAACATGCCCTATTGCTGCGCCGCGTGTAGCGCCCGAAAAACGTCCGTCTGTTATGAGCGCAACGTCTTTATCAAGCCCCTGCCCAGCGATAGCTGCTGTGGGTCCTAACATCTCGCGCATACCAGGGCCGCCTTTAGGTCCTTCATAGCGGATAACGACAACATCGCCCTTGACTATCTTATTAGATAAAATAGCCTCGTTCGCCTCGTCCTCGCTGTTAAACACTTTAGCGGGGCCGCTGTGGACAAGCATACTCTTATCGACCGCAGAACGTTTAACAACGCTGCCGTCTTTTGCGATATTGCCCTTAAGAACGGCAATTCCGCCTGTAAAGCTGTATGGCTTGTCAATCGGTTTTATTACTTCGTAATCCAAAACAGGTGTATTTTCAATATTCTCACCTGTCGTTTTGCCTGTGACTGTCAAGGTACTCTTAATAATGAAGTCCTTCTTAGCAAGCTCGTTCATAACGGCTGAAATGCCGCCTGCCGCATATAAATCTTCGATAAAATACTTTCCGGCCGGAGCAAGTTTGCAAAGGTTCGGGGTTTTATCGCTTATTTCGTTTGCAAAATCAAGATTTATCTTAACTCCTGCTTCATGCGCGATTGCCGGCAGATGAAGCATGGTGTTTGTTGAGCCGCCAAGCGCCATATCAACGGTAAGAGCGTTTATGAACGCGTCTTTAGTCATTATATCGCGTGGCTTTATATCGTTTTTAACAAGTTCCATTATCTGCATTCCGGCTTGTTTTGCAAGGCGTATCCTCTCGCCATAGACTGCTGGAATGGTTCCGTTGCCGGGAAGACCCATGCCCAAAACTTCGGTGATGCAGTTCATTGTATTAGCGGTAAACATGCCTGAACATGATCCGCAGGACGGGCAAGCGCTGTTTTCAAGCTCGCAGAGTTCTTCGTCGCCCATATTGCCGCAGCTTCTGGCGCCTACCGCCTCAAACATATCGGTAAGGCTGAGTCTGTTCCCTTTCAGTTTGCCTGCAAGCATCGGGCCGCCGCTGACGACAACGGCGGGAATATTAAGTCTCGCCGCCGCCATCAGCATGCCCGGAACAACTTTATCACAGTTAGGAATGAGTACAAGTCCGTCAAACTGATGTGCCTCGGCAAGCGTTTCAACGCTGTCGGCAATCAGTTCGCGGGATACAAGCGAATAGTGCATGCCTTTATGTCCCATTGCAATGCCGTCGCAGACTGCAATAGAAGGCACTTCAATAGGTGTGCCGCCTGCGAGGCGTACACCCTCTTTAACAGCTTTGGCTATTGTATCAAGGTGAATATGCCCCGGCACTATCTCGCTCTGGGAATTGACAACGCCGATTATTGGTCTGTCAATCTCAATATCGGTATAGCCCATCGCTTTAAAAAGGCTTCTGTGGGGCGCCTTGGTATACCCTGCTTTAACACTATCGCTTCTCATAACCGTACTCCTTCTTTACATAATAAAATTAGTCTTTTTTCCAGCTCATCATCTTGCGCAGTTCAGCGCCGACTTTTTCAACCTGGCTGTTTTGTGCAGCAGAACGCATTGCATAGAACCCAGGTCTGTTGGTAGAGTTCTCAAGGATCCAATTCTTAGCGAATGTGCCGTCCTGGATCTCAGTCAGAACTTTCTTCATTTCTTTTCTTGTTTCGTCGGTAATAATTCTCTTTCCGATCATGTAATCGCCGTATTCAGCGGTATCAGAAATTGAATATCTCATAAAGCTCATGCCGCCGCCATTGATCAGGTCAACGATCAGCTTCATCTCATGGATGCACTCGAAGTAAGCGTTTTCAGGCTTGTAACCAGCCTCAACCAGTGTCTCAAATCCAGCTTTCAT
This sequence comes from Bacillota bacterium, assembly GCA_030705925.1. Taxonomy (NCBI): domain Bacteria; kingdom Bacillati; phylum Bacillota; species Bacillota bacterium. The sequence goes on along the minus strand of JAUZPM010000043.1, from coordinate 6,596 downwards.
CAGTTCGCAAACGCCGCCGCAAAGAACAGCCTGCTCACCGAACAGATCGGTTTCAGTTTCCTCTCTGAATGTTGTTTCAAGGATTCCTGCACGAGCGCCGCCGATACCAGCAGCATATGCAAGAGCTAAATCCTTGGCTTTGCCTGTAGCGTCCTGTTCAACAGCAATAAGATCCGGAACGCCTCTGCCCTCTAAGAACTGGCTTCTTACTGTGTGGCCAGGACCCTTAGGAGCAACCATCCAAACGTCAACGCCCTTAGGAGGCACTATCTGGTTGAAATGAATGTTAAAGCCGTGTGCAAATACAAGAGAATTGCCCTCTTCAAGGTTCTGTTCAATGCTCTCTTTGTAAAGTTTAGCCTGTTTTTCATCGTTGATAAGAATCATGATGATGTCTGCGGCTTTTGCAGCGTCAGCCGCTGTCATAACCTTAAAACCTGCTTCTTCAGCCTTCGCCCATGATTTGCTGCCGTTGTAAAGGCCGACTATAACATTGACACCGGAATCCCTAAGGTTTTGAGCGTGTGCGTGACCCTGGCTGCCGTAACCGATGATGGCGACTGTTTTACCGTTTAAAAGCGATAAATCACAGTCAGATGAATAATACATTTTTGCCATTTTTATTACCTCCTGAAGATTTTATATGATAATTTTATCAGCCTCTTTTAAGACCGGTAAGACCTGAGCGAACCACCTGCAAAATGCCGAATGGTTTTACGATTTCGATAAAAGCCTCTGTTTTTGAGGAATCGCCTGTAAGTTCAACCATCAGGCTTTCACTCGAAACGTCAACTATGTTTGCCCTGAAAATATTAGTAATCGATATGAGGGACATCCTGTCCTCCGGCGTTGCTTTGACTTTTATAAGCACATGCTCGCGTGTAACAGACTGCCCAGCTTCAAGCTCAGTTACTTCGATCACATCAACCTGTTTGTCGAGCTGTTTTTTTATCTGCTCAATCGTCTGCTCGTCGGCGTGGAGAGCTATAGTCATTCTTGAAAGATCGGGGTTTTCGGTGACCCCAACGCTGAGACTGTCAATATTATATCCCCGGCGGGTAAAAAGCCCTGTAATACGGCTGAGCACACCGGCGTGGTTTTCCACCAATGTTGAAAGCACACATCTTCTAATCATCGTTCTTCCTCCTTAATCCAGTGATGTGACCTGTTCGTCGATAGGTCTTCCCGAGGGAACCATCGGCAGAACGTTGACATCACGGTCAATGCGGCAGTCGATCACGACAGGAACTTTGCATTCAAGGGCTTTCTTTAATACTGGTTTAACATCCTCTTTTTTATCAATAACATATCCAACGCCGCCAAACGCCTCTGAAAGCTTGACATAATCAGTTTTTCTGTCAAGTGTTGTCTGGCTAAAACGCTTGTCAAAGAAAAGCTTCTGCCATTGACGAACCATTCCGAGAACGTGGTTGTTCATTACGATTATAACAATCGGAAGCCCATTCATATTAGCTGTTACAAGTTCATTCAGATTCATATGGAAACTTCCGTCTCCCGTGAAAAGAACGACTCTCTTATCTGGATTTCCGATCTGTGAACCAATTGCAGCGCCGAGTCCAAAGCCCATTGTTCCAAGGCCGCCGGAAGTGACGAATGTGCGCGGTTTCTTAAATGGATAGCACTGCGCCGTCCAAATCTGATGCTGACCGACATCTGTCGCAATGATTGCGTCATCACCGACAAGATCGTGGACTGTTTCTATTACATATTGAGGTGAAACCACGTTTTCAGCGCCTTCGATATGCGGATACTGCTTTTTCCACTCTAAAACTTCGTTCACCCACTCAGTATGCTTTCTCGGGCTTAACTTGCTGTTTAGCTTCTCTAACACATACTTTGCATCGCCAACAATCGAATGATGGGTCTTTATATTCTTATTTATTTCAGCAGCGTCGACATCTATATGGACGATCTTTGCCCTTTTAGCAAAGTGTGCCGCAGAGCTAATAACACGATCGCTGAATCGGGCGCCGATAGCGATCAGAAGATCACAGTTGTTTACAGCAAGAGCTGAAGCTTTTGACCCGTGCATTCCGGTAAGCCCAGTATAATACGGATCGTCAGCCGGGAAAGAACCAAGACCCATTATTGTCTGAGTAACGGGTGAATCTACTTTTTTCACGAACTCATAAAGCTCTTTAGAGGCGTTAGAAAGGATTATGCCGCCCCCCGCCATGATCATAGGGCGTTTGCTCATCTCGATCATAGAAACGCATTCGTCTATATCTTCCTCACGGACTTTCTCGGTATAAGGCTCAATCGTTTTCGGCTTTTCCGTTTCAAAATCTGTCGTTGCAATGAAAACGTCTTTCAAAATATCAACGAGAACCGGGCCCGGTCTTCCCGATGCGGCAATATAAAATGCTTTTCTCAAAACTTTGGCAAGGTCTTTAACGTTTTTAACAATAAAGTTGTGTTTTGTGACAGGCATGGTCACGCCGAAAATATCGATCTCCTGAAAAGTGTCTCTTCCAAGCTGACTTGACGTTACGTTTCCAGTTATCGCAACCACAGGAATCGAATCCATAAATGCATTGGCAAGCCCTGTTACAAGGTTTGTTGCCCCCGGTCCAGATGTTGCGAAAACGACACCTGTTTTTCCGGTAGTCCTCGCATAGCCGTCAGCCGCATGAGCCGCCCCCTGTTCGTGCGCAGTCAAAATATGTTTGATTCTATCTGAATACTCAAACAAGGCGTCATAAAGATTGATGACATTGCCGCCCGGATAACCGAACGCAGTGTCTACCCCCTGTTCCAAGAGACATTCAGCGACTATTTGGGCGCCTGTTTTTTTCAAATCAATCACTTCCCCATTCATAATACTTAAAAAAGGATATAAAAAAACCCTCGTCAACTTAAAGCAAGAGACGAAGGTTTAATTCCGCGGTACCACTCTTATTGATGCAAAAGCATCCACTCAATCAGCATCACTACAATGCCTATCCCTGTAACGGTAGAAACCCGGTCGATCCTATTACCTTTTGGGGTTCAGACGACAGCTCAAAGATGATCTGAAGCAAAAGACGGTACTGTTTCGCAGAATCCAACAGCTCTCTGAAACTCATACAAAATGCTTCTTGTTCTTGTCATCGCATTTAAAAATATAATTTCTAATATCATACCTTTTTTATGTCGTGTTGTCAAGCATATGGAAAAATTAAAGGCATTAATGCTTGCCGAAATTAAGATGTTTTGAAATCATTTATTTATGAAAAATGCCTATTAAAAGGAAAATCATAAATGTATTTTTTTATATAATTGGGAAAAATAAATCAAGGTGATTAAATGGGAATTGTTTTGATAAGAACGCTCATCCTCTACGTTATAGTTATATTTGGCATGCGTTTTATGGGAAAAAGACAGATTGGTGAGCTTTCCCCTGCCGAACTTGTTATTGCCATAATGATAAGTGAAGTTGGCGCGGTGCCGATGCAGTCAATAGATATTCCGCTTTTGTACGGCGTAATATCTATTATTGTGCTAGTTACTGCTGAAATAATAGTATCGAGCATATCGCTTAAAAGCGGCAGTTTTCGAGGATTTATGAACGGACGCCCCGTTGCTGTCATAGAGCGCGGCAAGATACTACAGTCACAGATGCGTAAACTGCGCATGAGCATTGACGACCTGTATGAAGAGATACGGCAGAAAGACCTCTCGCATCTTTGCGATGTCTACTTTGCGATTGTTGAAACGAACGGAAAACTCAGCTTGATGCCAAACGATCCAAACAACCTTTCGCCGAGCAGCAACGGATATGAATATCCCATCGTAAAGGACGGCAGAATAAGTGAAAAAGGGCTTCAGATAAGCAAAAAAAATATTGAATTTGTAAAACAAAAACTTGCGGAAAATAAGGTAAGTAGCGTAAGGGATGTTTTTCTTATGAGTATCGATGACAAAGATAATATATATATTATATTAAAGAGTGATGATTAATGAAAAGGGTAATAATTTCATTGGTTCTGCTTGGTTTGACTGTGATTTTTTCAGTTTCCACCTACAGCAGACTCAATTCAGTTTCTGAAAAGCTAACTTCACAGCTTGATGATATCAAGAAAAGTGCGGACGATATAAGCCTTTCGGCTCAAAAACTCCAAGCCTTTTCGGACGAAATCGAGAAAAATAAAAGCTTTTTTTATACGGCTATGCACCATGAAAATATGGATGATATCAAAGATTCACTTGCAAGGGCACGCGCCAGACTCGAATACAACGATTCAGAAGATTTCGCCGTTGAGATTTCTTCACTTAAAAATTATATAGAGCATATGACCGAGCTAGAAAAAACCGATCTAACCAATATCTTTTAATATAGAAAAAGGCGCTGTTACAAAACAGCCCGCAAAAAAGTCGGAGCAATCATCCCGAAAAGGTTGGCTGCCCCGACTTTTTGTTTTAGAATTAAGTTGTGAAGCAAACTCAAAAGTACTTCGATCATAACAAATTTGAGCGGAAATTTCAACAGTTGACGCTCCCAATGAATATGGAAATTGCAATACCGCAGGATGATCCGTTACGGCTTCTAAGCGCCCAGCTTGAGGAACTGGATTATAGGGAACTGTATCGCGTCTATTCTTCACGAGGAAGAAAATCGGCAGCCGAACCCGGGATCTAGAGGAGCTGGGCGAAACAGAACACGACGAGGTGTTCATCCACGGCACCAAACTGGAGAGCCGTGCGAACCGTTATACGTTTGTCTGGCGCAAAACAACGAAAAAATATCTGGTTAATGTAAAGTAAACCGTCCAACAGGATTATGGGAAGGTCAAGAAAAACTAGACACAAAGATAAGCATTTAAGAATCTTGTATTTCAAACTGTATCGGGCTTAGCGAGCCCAACGCAGAATAAATTCGTTTGGTATTGTAGTAGGTTTGAATATATTTAAGGATATCCATACGGGCTTGTTCAGCATTGTTATAGTTGGCATCCTGAACAAGCTCTCTTTTTAAGTTGCGATCTGGATGCTCACGGCCGATAGCCTGATAAAAGGCAGACATAACCAGACTGTCTTTGATTCGGGTATCCATTGACCAGCCGGTGACCTTGCAAGAAAAAATATCGATAAAAACTGCAAGATAGAGAAATCCATGCCGTGTAGGAATATAAGTAATATCTCCAACCCAAATTTGATTCTTTTTCGATGCTGAAAAAACTCGGTTAAGTATATTTTCACGTTCTTCATACTGTGTTTTGTTTGGATAGTAGCGATACGGTTTCTTTGCACCTTTAGCGATTCGGCCTTGTTTACTCATTATTCGAGATACTCTTTTTTTATTGATTTTGATATTACGCTGCAGCAATACCTTCTGAATACGACGAGAACCATAACGACCTTAATTATCTTTGAAGATATCCCTTATTATTTCTGCAAGAGCCTCATTCTCAATGGATCGCTTGCTCTTATGCCGATGCAGGTAATCGTAAAACCCAGAACGTGAGATTTTAAGGATTTTACATGCCTTCCCAATATTATACTTTTTCTGATTCTCTTTCAGAAATTGATATCTCACACACTCTTTTGCTTCAAGAAGGCCTGGAGTTTTTAAGAGTTCATTCTCCATTCGCAATTTTTCATTTTGCCGCTGTAACTTTTTAATTTCATGTGTAGAATTGAAAAGTGCGTTTCCATCACTGAATTGCACCCCTAAAGTTAGACAGTATGGTATACTGAAATTAACTTTGGGGGTGTTTTTATGCCAAAAGGAGAACCAAACAAAAGATACACAACAGAGTTTAAGCAAATGGTAGTTGAAACGATGCAGCGGGAAAAGTTGAGTTACAAGGAAGTAGAACGCCAATATGATCTTCCTCATAACCGAGCAGCCGCATGGGAGCGTATCTATCTGACAGAAGGAGCAGAGGACTTAAAAATTGAGCGACGGGGATGCGGTAGCAAAGGGCACCCAAGAAAAATTCCGAAAGAAAAAGAAGAGGACCTGCTTGCAGAAGTGCAGCCACTGCGTGCGGGGGTTGAATACCTAAAAAAATTGAATGCCTTGGTTTTAGAAGAGGAACGCCGGGACAAAAGGCGCAAGTGATCTGGGAACTGAGGCATAAACACAAGATTTCACTGCTGATTGAAGTATCCGGTCTGCCGCGTTCAACCTATTATTACTATGCCAAACGCCGGGCACAACCGGATAAATACAGTGAAATCAAGGAACAGATCACTGGAATCTACAACGAGAACAAGGGACGATATGGTTACCGCCGCATCACGGCTGTGCTGTATAGTCGAGGGTACTGCATCAATCACAAAACAGTGCAAATGCTGATGAAACAGATTGGAATCGTCTGTCGTGTAAGGATGAAGAAATACCGCTCCTACAAGGGTGAAGTGGGCAAGGTTGCTCCAAACCTGCTGGAACGGGACTTTAAAGCAATGGCGCCAAACCAGAAATGGGTGACCGATGTCACCGAGTTCAGTCTGTTTGGACAGAAGTTGTATTTATCGCCAATTTTAGATTTGTGCAGCCAGGATTGTCAGCTACACCATTTCGGACAGGCCAGTGCTGTCGATGGTGACGAAAATGCTGGATAAAGCATTTGAGAAGATTCCGAATGATACAC
>JAUZPM010000042.1 GCA_030705925.1 Bacillota bacterium | reverse complement strand
ATAGCAACATCCTTGCTTGATGTCAGATGCCCTGCGCCGCTGTCTGTTGCAGTAACCGTTATATTGTAAATATTATCGGTATTACTATCAGCTGGTGCCTCATAGTCGGGTGCGTTTTTGAATGTAACCGCTCCTGTGCCGCTGTCAATATTAAAGAGTGAAGCGTCACTTCCACCTATGCTCCATGTGAGAGTATCACCAACGTCCGGGTCAGTTCCAGCAGAAGCATATGCAGTCCCTGTACTGTTCTCTGCGAAGTTTGCTGCATCTCCTGACGTTATCATCGGAGGTTCATTTATATTTGTGACGTTTATTGTAAATGTCTGATCAAAAGTGTTGCCTCCCTTGTCACTCGAGCGTATGACAACACTATAACTTGTTTTAGTTTCGTAATTCAGTGTGGAATTTGTATTAAAATTGCTCCCTACGATTGTGAAAAGCGTGCTCACAGCAGAACCGTCTATGGATACTATAGAATAAGTAAAGCTATCGTCTGTTTCAACATCTGTAGATGAGAGTGTACCTATTGTCGTGCCTGAAACGGCATCCTCTGAAACAGTGTTAGCTGAAAGATTAATAGCTGTCGGTGCTGCATCGTATACATTCTTCACCGTAATCGATATATCCTTACTTGCGGTCAAGTGTGAAGTGCTATTGTCAGTTGCGGTTACGGTGATATTGTAAATATTGTCGGCGTTATTGTCAGCCGGTGCCTCATAGTCGGGTACGTTTTTGAAGGTCACCGCCCCTGTGCCGCTATCAATATTAAAGAGCGACGCATCAGCTCCGCTTAGGCTCCATGTCAGCGTATCGTTCTTATCTGGGTCAGTTCCCGACGCACTATATGCAGTCCCAGTTTCATTTTCAGTAAAGTTTACTGCATTGTCCGACGTAATATTTGGCGCTTCATTAACATTCGTTACTGTTATCGCGACATTCTTGCTTGCAGCCAGATGTCCCGTTCCGCTGTCTGTTGCAGTAACCGTGATGTTGTAGACATTGTCCGCATTACTATCAGCTGGGGTCTCATAATCGGGTGCACTCTTGAAGGTTACTGCTCCTGTGTTGCTGTCGATATTGAAGAGCGCCGCATCGGTTCCGCTTAGACTCCAAGTTAATGTATCGCCTGTATCAGGGTCAGTTCCTGTCGAAGCATATGCGATCCCTGTTCCATTTTCAGCAAAATTAGCTGCATCGCTTGATGTGACACTTGGTGTCTCGTTAATGTTTGTTACATTTATTGTAACATCTTTTGAACCGGTAAGTCCTCCGCCGTCAGTTGCGGAAACCGTTATATTGTAAACATTATCGGCATTACTATCATGTGGTGCCTCATAATCCGGAGCACTCTTAAATGTCACTGCTCCTGTGCTGCTGTCTATGTTGAACAGTGCAGCATCTGTTCCGCTGATGCCCCATGTTATCGTATCACCTGTGTCTTGGTCAGACCCTGCAGACGCATATGCGGTGCCTGTTCCGTTTTCCGGAAAACTCGCCGCTGCACCTGATGTAATTGTCGGTGCGTGATTGGATGCAGCGACGTTTATAACGACCTGAACACTTGAAGAGGATGCGTCCTTACCATCATAAGCTTTAACCGTGAAAGCGTTAATGTCTCCGTATGCGTCGGATGCAGGAGTCCATACGAGACTGCTGCCTGTCGGTGAAAGCAAAGTTGAACCTTCCGTTACCCCGCTGCCATTCTGCGTCAAAGTGCCCGAGGTTACAGATTCAACACGAAAACTGACCGTATCACCGCTGTCGCTGTCGGCTTCGTCTGCCGAAGCTGCCAAGTCATTATATGTAATAGTATATGCCGCATTCTCTGTCGCTCCTGTCAGTTCAGAGATACTAGTCAACGTCGGCGCGATGTTCGTTTTAAAGCTGGATACACTTCCATAAGCTGTGCCAGAGCTATTTGTGGCATATGAGTTGAAATAATATGTAGTCCCGGGGGTTAATCCGCTGATTGATTTGCTGAAGCTTCCTGTGCCCGAACCGTTGGCATCCTTCGTAACGCCTGTTTCCCCTATGGTCGGTGTTTGATCCGTCGAAGAGTAAACCACGCCTCTTTCTGTTACCGTATTTCCACTGTCGTCAGTAACATTTCCGCCTAAGTTGGCAGAACTTGCGATGACATCCGAGGCACTGGCTGTTGTTACTGTTGGTGTCGTAATATTAGGGTCAAGCCCGCCGCCTAAAATACACAGATTGATAGGTTCTTCTAAACTCCAATCACCTATCGCAAAATAATATGTCGTGCCGCCTGTAAGAACGTCCGTATAATTGAAATTTAATCCTCCAGCCCAATCATCATTTTCGCCAACTTCAACTGCACCGTCCATTCCATAAGGCGAAACCGTGGTAATATAAATATAGGTATCATTGGACGAGTTATCGTCATATATTGTATAACTCCCATTTGCTGGTGCAACAAACCCATAAAAACGGCAGTTAAAGTAGCCGGTCTGAACGGTTGTTTTTGCTTTAGTAATGAACGGTATATTTAATAAATCGATTGCACATGTAGATGTTGTAGGCCCGACTAAGCCCCCGGTAGGCGTGCAGGACACTGGATCTAGGGTAATCGTCTGCCCGTTCACGGTCACAACCAGTTCGAATGTGTAAGTTGTTCCGTTTGTCAGCCCGCTAACCGTCGCACTTGTCGAGACATTTGTTAGTGTACCCGTTGCTGCATCCGAAAAGTTTGTTCCATCGCTAGACTGCTTAAGAACGACGCTCGTGGCCGATGAAGGGACCGTAAAATTGAAATCAACTTTTCCGTTGCCGGGAGTGCATGTAAGTGTTGGGATTGGTGTTATCGCGACTTCATTTGAAGCCGGACTCAAAACGTCTCCATCCCCGATTCCTTTGACTATAAAATAGTACTGGGTGTAATTATTTAAACCAGAAATTACTGTACTTGATGCGTCTTGGCCATATATAATCTTTCTGTTTGTATTGTCATAAGAATTCGAAGTCGTGCTCCAATAAACATAATATCCGCCAGCTCTCTTCGAAGGGGTCGGCCATGAAATCGTTACTTTTGCGTCGCCGGCCGTTCCCGATATTGTTGGTGCGTGTGCATTGGTCAAAAGAGCTGGATAGCTACCTGTTGTTGACCATGTATCTGATGAATCCCAACCAGAGTATGTAGATGCAGTTTTTAGCTGGGCGTCTGACACTGGGGTCGCTCCATCGTTTGATGCTCCTCCGTTATTCCACATCCCGATACCGTTAGTACCAAAAGTATCAAGAAAAAAATCACCTAAGCAGTTTCCCGAAAAATCGCTTCCGGCAATACCGCCTTTTGCCCCGCCAGCGCTTGACACTATGCCGGTTGAATAGCAGTTTACGATAGCATTTGGATTTAAAGGAGAGATACTGACGGTTCCGGCTATTCCCCCGACTACCATCATGCTTGCATTACTCCCGGAGCCTCCTGTTACGCTGCCGGAATTCCAGCAATTATTTATATGGCCGGTATCGTAGCCGGCAATACCGCCGGCGCATGCCATGCGATTATTGAAACCGCCGACCGATACATTAGCGCAGTTATAACAGCATGAGGTAGTCCCGCCATTTACCCCAACAAGACCACCGACCTGTGTGTCGGAACCGCCAGATACAGTACCAGAGATAACACTACAGTTTTCAATTGTTGCGCCGTTTTCTCCGGCAATCGCACCAAGGTAACTCACCGGTGTAGTCAGACTTATATTAACGTTTGATAGTTTTAAATTTCTAATCATACTGCTACCATTTCTGTTGCTAACTCTAGTAAACAAGCCAATGTAATTTGCATTCGATGCACTGGTGATTTTTAAGCCAGAAATCGTATGCCAGCCTCCGTCATATATACCACCAAAGCCCTGATCTCCACCGATCGGCGTAAAATCTGCGATGCCACTTAAATCAATATCTGCCGTTTGTACAAAATATGATCCTAAATGCGATGCGTAATTCGCACTCAGCCATTGAAGATCGGCAGCACTGGAAATCAGGTACGGATCGTTTGGAAAACCGCTTCCCGAAGGCGTCTCAGCCGCTTTTGCCGTAAATGTCATATTAGGTATCAAACTTAAAACCATCGCCAGTGTAAGAGTAAACGCCATAAATCTTCTTCGAATTCTTCTGCTCATGTCCTTTCTCCTAAACCAATTTATTTTTTGACTAATTCGTAACTGCTTGTATAAGGCCACCATTTTAACCGGCATAAACGTAATTTACAAATGTTTTTTTATGTTTTTTTACCATTATGTACCCCCTTAATAAAACTATTCTAAATTTATATTTTACGGAGCAAAAAAAGCACGTTGATGTTATAACCAGACATAATATAATAAATTATTATACATCAATTTACATTTGAAGAAAATATAAACTATGGTTTTATTAAAAAGAGTATTAAAATTTTATATGCTTTCAATAAAAGTACAACATCTCTTAAAACAGAGTAACAAAATCATATGCATTTTATAAGGAGTGTAGCAAATCGCTATACCCATATGGTGTCGTGAAACACGACGGTATCTCCATTTTGGTAGATAGTATTATCTTCAAAATATTAGTCCTTCGCGGCAAGCCACAAAGTATGGGGCATAAATCCGCTTTCAATGGAATGTACAAAATAAGAAAAACCCTGTAAGCCGCAAGGCTACAGGGTTTCTTAATGGTTGCGGAGGCTGGATTTGAACCAACGACCTTCGGGTTATGAGTTATGGGGGCTTCTTCTTTTATTAAGTAATACATACTTTATATACCACATGCTGTATTTACCCCATAACATAGTTACATTATATACTGCTTAATATATAACTATCTATTTTAGGTATGGGGCAAAGTATGGGGCGCTTCCCGAATCCGTGGATTATAATAGCCTTACTTTACACCGCAAAATATTAAAGGTAGAGGCTATTAAATAAAAGCTGTCCATCTGTCCATCAATATATAAATAAGAATACATATTTTTTTAAAATGGCTATATTACACAATTTTATTATTTCTTAAAAGGAAAAATGTATGGACAGATTGCTATAAAAATTCTGTCCATAAGCTGTCCATCTGTCCTTATTATCTGTCCACGGGCTATTTCTGCTCTGATTCTGTGGTTAGAAATACGTCCGTTATAGTCTGCATTGCTTCCGCTTGCAGTTCAGGCAAAACGTGGCTATAAGTGTCAAGCGTGATCTGAATACTAGAATGACCTAAAATTTGACTTACAACTTTAACTGGTATCCCGGCTTCTAACGCTCTTGTTGCAAAAGTATGACGGAGTGCGTGAACATTTCCGTCTTTTACGCCGGCATTCTTCAAAGTCTTTTTGAAAAACTCTTGAAACGTCTTAGGCTCTACAAAATGACCGTCCTCGCGGCAGAAAACAAGGCCGTTGTCCTCGTATGCTTCGGCCCATTTTGCTTTATTGGCGTCCTCTGTAGCCTTGTACGCTTTCAATTTGCCCACAATAGCAGGGGATATTGAAACAGTGCGGTCATTGCTGTTTTTCGTGTATGGCTGTACCATTAAAATAGTTTTGCCCGATATCTTGGGGTTAAAATTCTTTAACCGGGATAGCTGCTTATTAATTTTTATGGTTCTTTTTTCAAAATCTATGTCTTTCCATGTCAGGGCCAATATTTCACCCTGCCGCATACCTGAATACAAGTCAAGCAATATAATCATGCCCCAGCGTTCGCCCTTGCAAGCCTTTTCTATGGCCTTTTGCTCGTCCGGGGTAAATACTCGAATGTCTTTCTTTTTGGGCGCTTCTGGCAGTGTAACGCGTCCATCTGTAGCCGGATTTTTTGGTATCATATCATTCAGGTAAGCGACTTGAAGAGCTTTTCGCAAAACAAGATGAATGTTCCTGATCGTTTTTTCTGAAAGCCCTTTGTTTATTGACTTTTCAGGCTTTTCAGATTTTTTACCCTTTGCTTTCTTTTGAACAATGCGCCCGCTTTTGAGCATTTTATTATACACGCTCTGAATTGTGCCGCTTCCTAAGTCTTTCAGTTTATAATGGCCAAAATTTGGCTTTAAGTGCTGCCGGATAATCATTTCATAGGAAACGCGGGTTGACAGCTTCACGCTGTCTACAACGTGCTTATTATACCATTCATCAAGCCACTGGCTGACGGTATATTTGCTCGGTTCAATATAAATACCTTTTCGTTGCTCTGATAAATAATCGTTCAGCTTTTCAGCACATTCTTCACGCGTTTTTCCATAGAAATATTTCATTTTTTGGCTGCCGTTTTCATTGCGTCCTATGGTAACACGCGCTTCCCAGCGCCCGTCCTTTTTCTGTCGGATATTACCCTCACCATTGCCCCGGCTTTTTTGCCCCGCTTTTTGCCCCATACTCTCCGCTCCTGCCCCATACTTATTTTACATAATATAACACTATTCCATTAAACGTTCAATATCTCTTTGGGAATATTACCTTGTAACTATATATAATAATTTATATCAGAATAAAAAAAATATTATATATATAATCACTTTTTCACACAATACACAGAATTACTCATCTCTCCCGCCAAAGTGGATGACCCCGTCGTGTTTCACGATACAGAGGGGTATAACGGTTTGTTATACCCCCTTAATGGATTTTTATTTACTTTTCATACCCCAATGCAATCAACATATCTTCGGCGGGTATATGCAGTTTCTTAATTAACATCCTCAGCTCTGCCAACGTGAATTTATCCGGATCATTTAGTCTGTTATAAACGGTTTTGCGTGATACGCCCATAGGCAGCGACAACGATTGATTCGGCAAATCGTATATGATCTGCTGCTTTGCCATTGTACCCAGTAGATAGTCATTACGTTTCTGATTGTCTGATTTAGCTAAACGTGGCATTAAAATTCCTCCTTTAAATACTGATAAATATATCGATGTTTTATATATCACAAGAAACTGTCTCAAATAAAAAAGCGAGGCCAAGCCCCGCCATTTAACTATTCATTCTTAAATATGTAAGCAAATTCTCATGTGTAATATTACATTTAATTTTATCTTTTCGGGAATCCCATTTTTTAATTGCCATTTTTGTGAACTCATTTATCTGATCTTCTCCTCTGTTATGGATATACTTCTCGTAATTTTCCCCTTCATTCAATAGCTCCATAAAATTAAAAAACTGAGCAACTTCAATGTTATTTGGTATTCTACCTTCTCTGTGGATGATAACGCCAGCGAAAGCATTATATAGCTTGAGAGTATTTTCAAAGCCTTTATTCATAATATATTCCTCACTTTCTCAATTTCCTTAATAGCAGTTTCACGTTCGATTATATCCTTTAGTCCACGTTCTATACATTTTTCAAAGTCATCGTGTTTATTAACGTGTATGGTATATATACCCGTTTCAAAATTATAGGAGAACCCGGAATTGCTCGGATAATCAGAGATACAAATAATATTGTCTTTGATAAGCTTGGCATTCACTTTAAAACTTCCTTTCAATTTTTTAATTGAAGGATAGTACCCAACATGTTATACTATACACGCAAGGGACTTCCCTCAGTGGTGGTTTCTGCATAAGAAGCAGTCCGATACTTATTCAGGGTGGCGGGCTACTTCTATTTTTTTTGTCGAGCCTTTTGATACATCTGCTCAATCCCCTGCCGGATTACTTCCGCTTTGGTAAGACCCAATACCTCGCAACAATAATCCAATTTGTTTGTGTCGCCTTCAGATAACCTAAATTGAAGCCTGCTTCCCTTTGGGTCGTCCGTTGGCCTTCCTGTTCGTGGCATTCTCGACCTCCTAACCTTTTTGTACTGACATAAGTATAATATATGTACTGACATAAGTCAATAGCTATATAAAAAAATCTTTATAAGAAAAAGCCCGCAAAAGCGGGCTAGGCATTTGGCTTCATATTCAATCATCATTTATGACTTGTTGGATTTCCTGTTTAGATAAACTTTTGCCAGGTTCATAGATTTGAAACTTTGATAACATCTTTCTATATTTGCGCAGAGTGTTGCGATGGCTATTTATTGAGGAATTTTTAAACTCAGAAAACGGTCCACAATCTATTAAATATTTTGCATAAGAATAGTGCCCCACTTCTTCATTACCATCAAAGCCATTAAACAAAATGTCGCTTTCTTCAACCCCACTCTTATCGTTTAATTCTTGGTAAGAGTAATATAATGACTTAAACATACTTAGTATACTTAAAACTTCGTCACAAATTTCAGCAGATATTCCATCGGACATTCCGTCTGTTAATGAATCATATTCGCCTTCATACCCATTCAATAATATTTCCTGTGGATCTTTCCATATTTCTGGTTCTTTTGGGTATAATCTTTCTAAAATCTTATATTGGTTATACAAAAACAAGCGCTCTTTTTCTGATAATTGCATATTATCACCTTCCTCAAAATTTAATATAATACTTAAAATTTCTTTTTTCAACAATTTCTTCCTTTTTTTCGTGTGTAACGTTTTGTTACTCACCTAATCGCTTTCAATCATCCAAACACTCTGTACGGCAAAACACAGTAGAGTACAAATTCCATAAGACGTTACCCTGAAATAGGGCAAGAAAGAATAAACCTAATCAAAAATACTGAGCCCAAAAATGGACTGGCTAGTAAGCGCAAAATTGCGCTATCCTAATTTAGGCTCAAAATTGAGCGCATCTATTGATTGAATTATATTATGCAACCCTATCAGCTCACTGTTGCTAACTTAGCATATATCTTTAAATCTTCTTTCCGGCCTTCAAAATCGTCTATACGAACAATCTGATATGTAATGTCCTTATAAACTATCCTCATGGCTGTGGTGATGTCTGGTAGCCAGTTAACCGCAAATAAAACCTCTGCTATGGCAACGGTCGCCAACGCGGCGGTCGTTTCCGTTTCGCTCATGTGCCTATAATACGCCCATAAGTATTTTGGCTGGTCTGTGTCCGCTGAGTTACCTAAATCAACCCACTTTGTCGTTGCAAAGCTGCCGGTTCCGACTTTAACCGGCTTTTGTATGCGGATTTTTTTATCTTTTAACATATTATCACGCCCTCAAATATTCTTCGTAATGGTCATATAATCCAACATAAGCGTCCAGCATGGAAGCCATGCCGTCAATTCTCATTTTCGGCTGCTGCGACTTGATCGGCACAATGTTACCGTTCCGGTCGGTGAGAATGCCGGTATTTGATAAGCACCATTTCAGGATAGGAGAATTATTGTAGTTAATCTTCTTTGCTTTCAAGTCTGCTCCCATCTGCTGCATAGGAAGTGAAAGTGTCTTTGCACCCTGAATACACCGCTCCATTTTGAAACCATACTGCTGCATTTCATCAACCCAGTACCGCGCCGAATACGAATCATAGTAAATCCACAACGGCGTTATACCGTAATCGTTAAGCATTTCATTAAACCATGCTGTTATATCGCTGTAATCAATCGTATTGCCCGCACAGAGCCGCAATAAGCCTTGTTTCTCCCATATGTCGTATGGAATTTTGTCCTTGTGTACACGCTCATAGAAGCTGCCACGCGGAAGCCAATACATCTGACGAACATATCGCTTTTCGGTTTCCTTATCGACAAATAGCAGCGTTGCGCTCGTCAAGTCTGTTGTGATTGACAGATCAGCCCCGCCAATGGCATAACAATTTTTAAACTGCGATATATCAAATGTTTCAGAGTTATTTATATCCTCAAAAGTCAACCATGCCGTGGCTGCATTCTGCCTGATATTAAAATCTTTGCATAGGATGCCGGGCAGATCGGCAGCGTTGCTTTTAGCCCTCTCAACCTTGCGTTGCAGATCGTCCAGCTTTTTAATAGTTCCCAGCCCCGGATTGGCTTTTTGCCATTTAGCCGGGTCATCCCATTCTTCGGCTTCGTCCAGTTCATAGAGAACGGGTAGAAAACTTTCATCAGTGAATGTGCCGTCGATTACATTGCAGGCATACGCGTACATATCATCGTAAATGGATTCCCGCACTGTCCCCGCTGTGGTTATCATAATCAATAACGGCTGTCTGCGGGCGCTTTGTGACTGTTTCATTACTTCATAAAGGTTTCTATCCTTAACGCCATGCAGCTCGTCCATGATAACGAGGGAAGCATTAAGACCGTCTAACGTGTCGGAGTTCCGCCCCAACGGTTGAAACTTTGACATACCCGCATCAAAATATAGGTCGGTCTTGCGTTTTCTAATATGCTTTGACAATGCCGGGGATTGCTTCACCATGCGCTGCGCTTCATCAAACAGAAGCCGCGCCTGATCTTTTTTCGTTGCTGTGCTATAAATCTCCGCGCCTGGTTCACCGTCTGCAATCATGCAGTATAGGGCAATAGCGGCCAACATGGTTGACTTGCCGTTTTTTCTCGCCACTAAAAACAGAGTTTCACGGTATTGTCTAAAGCCCGTTACTTTGTCCACAAAGCCAAATAAGGCAGCAATGAAAGCCCTTTGAAACAATTCCAGTATAACGGGTTTACCCGCCCATTCGCCTTTTGAGTGCTTGCAGAAGTGTTCTATAAATTCAATAGCGCGGTTTGCCTTAGTTTCATCATATATGTACTTTCCGGGGGTATCTCCATTTTTGGATATACCGTGTTCAATCTTCCCGGCTAACTTTTCATACAGTTTGTAAACTCTCTTTGAAACAATGAACTTTCTGGACTGAATGCCGCTCCAATATTCAAGAATTGGATTCATAAAATCACTTCTTCCCTAAAAACGTGGTCAGTTCGTCCTTTGCTTCGATTTTGGCAGCTGCGGGCAACAAGTCCACAAACTGCTTATAGACCAGCGAATACCGCTGAATGGTCGTGTTATAGGATTTCAAAGCGGGATTTTCTCGAACGAAATTCTGTTTACCGTTTTCAAAGTGTTCCACAGCCCCTACTTTCTGAACTGTCTTTTTAAGTTCAGAAAGTGTATGTTCCATAAATGTTAATTCCTTTAATAGGCTATCAGCAATGGGTTGCCTATCCTTTGAAATAACGTCAATTAGCTTTTTTACTTTAGTTAATGCCATATTTTTTCACCTCAGTATCAATACAACTTGTAGATAAATTCGTGGTTATACCCCTCGTAATATAAAACTTCATAGAGAGGTTTATTTATGTGCCCGTTTCGGTCCCCCATTGCTCGCTTAATTTGTTAAACCAGGGGGGCTACTTGTAAAATTTTCATACCATTGCTTTGCTAGTTCAATGAATTTTTCAGTCGAACTGGCTCTGCGCTGATCATTTTTGATTCTCTCGATGCACTCAGTAAGCGTCGTTTCCATAACAATAATTTTAGCATCTAATTCTTTTGCTAATTTATTTTGCTTGTCCTTACTCGGTGTGGAAGTAATAACATAGGCGCTTCTCCACTTGCCCCGCTTTGCTTTGATTATTTGGTAAAGCAACTTTTGAACCTCTAATGCTACGGCTAAAACCGGCTCGTGATTCAGATAGATATTATCAGGCTCACCCATCAATGCAGCGCATATATAGTCAAGATCAATGACTATATCATCATTGTGCTTATGTTCCTTAACCCATGTTGATTTGCCACTGCCCGGACTTCCACATATAAGGTATGCGTTATTTATCTTCACAAGGTTGCCACTCTCGTCGAATGTCAGTCCCGGAGCACAAGCGCCCATACTCATATGTTCTGCTGCATGACACGTCCGACAAAGAGCTTCAAGGTTATTCCAGTTCAATGTGATATTCGGGTCATTGATATTTTCCGGCGTTATGTACTTCTTATGATGACAGATAACCGCAATATCACCGCACCTCTCACATATATAATTCTTGCTCGACATGAAACTATCGCGGCACTTCTCCCATTTCTTACTTTTATACAGTCCTATTGCAAATTCTCTAGCCATTCCGTGCCATCACTCCCAATGTACCCAGCATCTTATCAATAACAATTTGTAATCTTGCTGCATCTTGGGTTTCGGGCTGATACCAAAATTGTATAATAAACCTCGCGCATCGTTTGGCTAACTGATACCCTGTTGCCGTGCTGTCAGTCCATGTACTGCCTGTGGTCACTTGCAAATAATCAGGTATATTGTCAATCATGCCCTGAATGATCGTGTCGTTGTCTGTGCCGTCTATCCTCAACGCATCCCGCGCTTCGTCTAATGTTATTAGTGCCATATATTACACCCCTTTAAGAATCACCGGGATACGGGAAATCCCGCACCCCGGCCATAACTCATATTTTATGCTGTTGCTAAAGTCAGTTTGCAGAACGCTTCTGGAATAATTACTTTTCCGTCTGCTACTGCCATTGCCCTGTAATCGATCAAACCCTGCTTAAAGCTGGATTCTCTTGACACTTCCAGCATAATCCCCTGTGAAAGATTTAGTCCGTAATACTGGAAGTTCCCAAAAAGAATTGTATCCGTTGGAATGTAATCATCAACGACAACCGTATGACCCAGCATACGCCCGGCGCCGCCATCAATCGGATTAGTGAAGATCGGTCTGCCGGTCGTATCTTCAACTGCCATGATCCTATTAAACAGTGTTGC
Source organism: Bacillota bacterium (assembly GCA_030705925.1). Lineage (NCBI taxonomy): Bacteria > Bacillati > Bacillota > Bacillota bacterium. The sequence goes on along the minus strand of JAUZPM010000042.1, from coordinate 6,091 downwards.
GTTATTTACTGCAAATATTGCGCCTGCTGCATAGCCCGCTTTCAATAACGATGCAAGTTTCAGCACGTCGGCATATTTCAAGCCGGTTGTTGCAAATGTTGCTGAATTGGTTGTATCCCATGTTATCGCGGCAAGAATGCCCTGTGCCTGATTGGTTCCTGTGCCGTTGAATACGCCGTTGTTCAATGCAGCATATACCGTTCTTGAAAGTTCGGTAGAAAGATAGGATTCAAAGGCCGAAAGCGTCATCACATTGGCCGCAACACTCATACTGAATACTTTCATCAACTCATAGGCGTTGAATACAACATGTGCTGGTTCATTGGTGCTTGGTGTCACTGCCGCACCCTCTGTATGCCATTCTGCCGCATCTTCCGGGGTGGCTACTGGAATACTCAAATTTGCAGGAATATTGAACTGCCGCACATACTGGAGAATGTTTCCCTGCGTGGTCGCTTTCTGAACAACTTCGTTCAGAATAGTGGTCGGAATTACTGCAGTACTGTTGCCGGTTGAAATAAACGCCGAGCGGTTTTCAATCTGCGCCTGATTCTGCGCTCTCTCAAAAATGGCGTTTTCATCGGCACTCATGGGCTTGTTTAACATCTTTTTGGAGAAAGCGTTTCTGTATTCCATTGAACTGAAAATATCGTCCGTGCGCTGTTCGGGTTTATTCTCAAAATCTTTGCCAGTGATAGGATTAAATCCTGTCAACTTGTTTTGGGCGGCGCTGCGCTGTTCAAGGTTATCCTTTGCCATTTTCAGGCCGTCAAGTTCAATATTCAACCCCGCAATGTCGGCGTTTGCATCGGCATCAATGGTCTTGCCGATTTCTGCGGCGCGGGTTTCAATTACTTCTGCGGTTGCTGTGCGGTAATGGTTGAAAGCTTCGTTTTTATCTTTAAACATATTAAAATCCCCTTTTTAAAATTTGATTTATTTTTATTTTGGTTTCGGTCTTGGCTCTGAATGTGGATAAACTGCCGTCTATCGTGCTTCGGGCTTCAACACTGGTCTGCGGATAAGCAGGAAATGGAACCACACTAATTTCAAGCACTTTTTCAATTTTTGTAATTGTCCGGGTGTTTGTTTTCGCGTCGTATCTGTCACCGCCTGCCGGAACTTTAAAAGCAAAACTCATGCCTGATAAATCGCCGCGATCTACTGCCGTATGTACGCTTCTGGCTTCTTCGGTATCCGGTAAAGTTGCCGTCATAGTCAATCCTGCCGGTTCAACTGATAACTGCAATGTTTTTGGTGTTCTCGCTAAAGGCACTTTGCTTAGGTCATGATTATACAATAGCCTTGTGTCGGATAAATCCGCACCATCAAGCGCCCCTCGCTCAATTACCTCGATATAACTTCCTGCTCGGTCATTTATGACGGTAGGCTGATTGAATACAATCGGCATACCTTTTAAAATAAGGCTGTCTGCTGCCGCTTCGGCTCTTATTTCGCATACTCTTTGCTCTTTCATTTTGTTTCATCTCCAACTTGGTATTTATTGGCCTTGGTAGCATCAACAACATTAAGGGTTTGTAACCTCTTTGCGCCCTCTGTGCCGCCAATAGGCCGCATATTCAAAACTTCTCGGGCTTCATCAACGCTGAATAATCCCATCGGCATAGAAGCTGTCAAGGTAGAAACACGAGTCTGATAACTCGCATAATCCATTGAATCGCCCTCGAAAATAATCTTGTTTCCTGCCTGCTGCTCAATTGGTGTAAATATCTTTGCCGTGTATTCTTGCCCCATCTGCGCGGCCAGCGGTTCAATAACAGATTCATAAAAGGCGGTGCCGGTCTGCTCGTCATAAGAACCGTCAACAATTTTTTCTGATATACCCAGGTACTGATAAATTTTGCTTTTCACGGCTGCAAGCTGCTGTGCGTTTATCATATAAGGCTCCGAATTAAGTGGTACATAATCAAATTTACTGTCCAGTGCAGCTACACCGCCGTTATTTTCAATACCCATATAATCTGCCATAAAATTGGCCTTTTCTTCTTTCAGCTTGTCCGGCGCTAAAACCTGATTATATTTCAAAATTCCACGGATACTCGCGCCCGCTTTGATTCCTGCGGCAATGCCGTCTGACTGTGTTTGCGCTAACTGTAAAGCCGGAAGAATAGCCGTGTTTGCGTCACCTAAAAGGTCGTTACCGTTAAAATGACGGCGTAAATGGATAATATCAGAATAGGGAAGAATATACTGCTTGCCATTCTTGAAAAAGAATTTACAGTAAAGGTTGTCTGTTGCATCGGAAACAAATTGCATTCCTGAAACGTCCAGCGGATAAAGTGCAGTCACATTGCCGCCGTCGCCCCGCTGTATGTACCCGAAAGAATCATTGCATGTAAAATAGTGCGTGATCTGCTTGTACTGATAATCAAAGCTACTCATGAACTGGTTTGGCCTGCATGATAACAGATAATTCAAAGCATCGTCACCCGGCTCTCTGCCGTCTGCTGTACGTATAATATGCGAACCGTGAAGCTTTGCACCATGCCGTGCTATGCTGTCAACGGCGGCGCGGAACACATCGGATTCATAGGCATTGCCGCTGAACGTTGAAAAATATGGTACTGCGCCCATTACTACGGCGGGGGCTGTTTGCTGAGGCTGCTGTGCTTTGAATATCCTTGTAAAAATACTCATTTAATTACCTCGGTATGTATCTATTAAGTCACAAACTTCAACACTCCCGCCAACGTTTACAATATCCGGGATTGAAACAGTTATTGGATCGTTCTGTAACGTATCATCTATACTTTGCAGATGATCTGCAATACGTGCTAATTGTTTTAAAAGTTCTTGCTGAAATTCAGTCATAATTTTTCACTCCTTAATTTTTTTAAGCTTCGTCAATAACACTTTTATCTATTGTCAGGAACCGACCACGTTTTCCATTAAAAATATGCCGTGGTGTTTTATCACCTGCTATTACATTAATAATTCCGTCTTCCGCTAAATGTTTTAATAATGTTTTTTGTCCTACTGGAAAGAACTCCCCTTGTTCTGTGCAAAATTTAACAACTTGCTTGTACACTATTTCTGAATAAAAATAATAATTTTCTTTATTAAAATATCCGATGAATGGAACACGCGATTCCGGTGGTGGTGGATAACCTCCTGTTGCATCATGAACATAAACTGCTTGAGATTTAATAAGCACTTTTAGCTTATCAATAAATATTTTTGAAGGCTTATCGTCGTTTAGTAATTCAGCATGATCTTTGCCCATCTGTAATAGTATAATATCCATTACATATAAAAGTTCTTTGGCGTCCTGTTCATCAACCGCACTATACTCAGAAGCAAATTTTACAAAGTACTTCCAACCCAAACATAGATGTGCTAGTGCTTCAACAACTCGAGGATGTGTTAATTCATTTAACGATTTAAAAAAGCGATTGCGCGTTTCTTCAAATTCATTTGCAAGAGATTGAACAAATTTTTTTGCGCCATTATCGATAAACTTAGCCTTCAACCACTCAATATATGCCCTCATGCAAAGACTGTATACCTCATTGCGTGCGTCGTCTTGTGCTATGGTCAGTGCTGTAAAGTCTGTATCACCTGTTTTTAATTCTGATACCACAAACCGCGCTGTACCGCTTTCACCAACATTGGGCGGTTGTTCACCCGTAAAAATTGCATTGCCGCGCGGGGCTCTTTGCTTCATCAAAGTACTATTACTATTTAATCTGTTACGACCTGTGCGCTCTCCATAACTGCGTAAAATATTTTGTGCAACATTATCCATTCTGTTAACATCATTACGGGTACTTGGTTTATAATCATCAATACATATAACATTGTCCTTACATAAAAACACCTGATTTACTATTGCATTTGCCGTATCCATAAATGACAACGGGAGGTCGGTATTATTAAAACGGCCGAAAAAGGAAAGAAACAAAGCTGCTAAGGTACTTTTGCCAGTTCCTGTTTTACCCATAAGAAAATAAACAAATTTCGGTTCGTGCCCTGCCTGTTTTAAAAATTCATTCAACGGGGAAAGAAATGTGAATGCCAAGAGCGGAAAAATAATATGTTGTGGCGCCACATTGAATAGTTTCATGCTATCCTTAACTGCTCTAGCATACTCATCCGGATTCTCTCCAGGTAAATGATAGTTTGAAAGTCTACCCTCCAGTTTTACATCAATATCCTTAGCTCCAACGGCACCTTTTCCATGCAAATAGATCCATTTTTCCCGGTATAACCTCCATCCTGTATATGTATAAACAGTTTCGCTTTTTAGGTTTCGGCTAATTTGTTGTATGCAATGTCTCAATCTATCTTTTATAGTAGTGCCAGGATTTAAATTGCAAGAAAAACCCCACATCTTTGTTATCCAATTCATATTATTAAAGTCTGCCGCCTGAACCTCAATCTCTGGTAATTCCCGGCCAGAAGCATGTTTCCCCTTAATTGCAAAAGTTTTTTTTGTTTCAATTCCGTCATCCGTGGTCTTTTCTCCGGTACACCACGCTACAAAATTACATATTGGTTTATAATCTACCTGCCACCGATTGCACTCTTTGTGCAAAACAACCTGATTTGTATTACCATCAATTGCAGTGTACCCGCTTCTGCTAAAAAGGCCTTTAAACTCAGCGTCACATTCATATTCGCTATCAGGCTGAACCTTTGGTACAGATTTCGAAATATAATTTGGAGTATTTTCGATTATTTCATTCAATTTTTTCAGCACCTCTGCATCGTTATGAACCATTGTGAAAACATCTGAAATATCACCATGTTCCGGCAATTCAGGCCAACTAATCGTTAAGTCAATAAGCTTTACGCTTTTAGCTTTTCCCCACAGACTTTCAGCAATTTCTTCGGCAAAAGCCTTGCCAATTTCATCATTATCCTGTATAATAATAATAATAGAATTATATAAATATTTATTATATTGGCTTAGCCATTTGCCCTCACCTGCCCCGTGAGTGTTGCATGTGGCTATTTTTTTATGCTTTTTCAGGGTTTCAACGTCTTTTTCACCTTCGACAATATAAATAGGTTGTCCGTCTTGAATACCTTGCACAACGGCGGGAAGATTGTATAAAATCGGCTGTATGCCTTTTAAGTTATATACCCAGCCGCCTTTTCCGTCCGGTTTTGCTTGTATAAACCCCTTAGGCTCATATCTGATTTTTTTATGTACGACTTCGCCCGTGGTATCAACATAAAGGTATTCGGCAACCTTGTGACGCTTTTGCTGTACTTCCGGTTTATCAGAAAACAAATCTGCCATTTTCAACCCCATTGCGTTCACAATTTCGGAAGTGCTGCAGCCTGCTTGACATTTCAAAAGAATTTTCCCGTCCTGGCCCCGCGATATACTTAAACTGTTGTGCCTGTCATCATGAGATGGACAACGCGCTGAGTACTGATTTCCATGACCTTTTACGCTTTCAAGGTAATTCAGAAATTCCGTCAATTGCATCTGTTAATTCCCCCAGCCACTATTTTGTTTAAGCCAGCTTTGCAATTCATCAATTAATACTAATTTTCTTTTACCTAACGACAAGGTCGGGAATCCTTTAGTATGTACCAATTTATATGCTGCGGATGCTGAGATTCCTAATGACTTCGCCAATTCTGGCACTGAATATGTAAGCTTTTCCATATTGCCCCTCCTTTTTGTATTCTTTTGCTTACTTTTGTTTCCACTATTATATTTTAGCATCCGTTTATTATCATGTCAAGTAAAGTATACATATATATAGCGCCAATTCTTTTTGTTACTTTTTGCTTGCATAATATGTGTTTACATGTTATTCTATCTTTAAGGAGTGAAGCGCAATGGATCAAAACAAAATAGGCGAAAGAATTAGAGAATTAAGAAATGAACAAAGAATATCACAAGATGAGCTTGCAAAAATATTAAGTATAACACGACTTACACTTGGGAAATATGAGCGAGGGACGCGTACCCCAGATGCAAGCGCAATTAATGTTTTATCACATACCTTTAATGTATCTGCTGATTATATTTTAGGGTTATCCGATGCACGAAACCCTGAGTATCGAGAAATTATGTCTGAATATGGTCTAAATGAAAAAAGTGCAGAAATTT
>JAUZPM010000041.1 GCA_030705925.1 Bacillota bacterium | reverse complement strand
GCCAACAAGGGCAATACTGTCACTTACGGTCAGTACGGATTAGTTGCGCTCCAGCCGGCATGGATTAAAAGCAATCAGATAGAAGCTGCACGTATCGCGCTTACAAGATATATTAAAAGAGGCGGTCAGGTTTTCATTAAAATATTTCCTGACAAACCGGTTACGGAAAAGCCTGCTGAAACTCGAATGGGTTCCGGTAAAGGTTCACCTGAATACTGGGTCGCGGTTGTAAAACCAGGCAGAATTCTTTTTGAAATGAGCGGCGTGAGCGAAGAGTCAGCACGTGAGGCTATGCGTCTTGCGGCTCATAAATTACCGATTAAGTGCAAATTTATTAAGCGCGAAGAAGAAACGGAAGGTGAGGCATAATGAACATCAAGGAAATCAGGGATTTGACCCCAGATGAGATAAATGCTAAGCTGAAGGATCTTAAAAGCGAGCTTATGAACTTAAGATTTCAAAACGCAATAAAGCAATTAGACAATCCTCAAAGGATTGTTGATGTAAGGAAATCCATTGCGAGAATTCTTACGGTTCTTAAAGAAAATGAACTTAAGAATGCGCAGTAAGGAGGGAATAAGCGATGAGCGAAAGAGCTGATAGAAAGACCAGAATTGGGAAAGTGGTTAGTGACAAAATGGATAAAACCATTGTTGTAGCCATTGAGAATAGAGTTCAACATCCTCTTTATAAGAAAATTGTAAAGAGAACTTATAAACTCAAAGCACACGATGAGAAAAATGAATGCGCTGTTGGCGATAAGGTGCTGGTTATGGAAACCCGCCCATTATCTAAGGATAAAAGGTGGAGACTTGTCAGCATTATCGAAAAGGCGAAATAACAGAGGAGGAAAACCGCATGATTCAGATGCAAACACTCCTGAAAGTCGCTGACAATACCGGCGCAAAAGAACTGTACTGTATTAAGGTATTAGGCGGCACAGGGAGAAAGTATGCTAATATCGGCGACGTAGTGGTAGCTTCCGTTAAAAAAGCTACACCCGGCGGCGTTGTAAAAAAAGGCGAAGTTGTCAAATGCGTTATTGTACGTTCGGTAAAAGGCAAGAAACGCGCAGATGGTTCTTACATTAGATTTGATGAGAATGCTGCTGTTATCATTAGAGATGATAAAACGCCCCGCGGCACACGTATTTTTGGGCCGGTGGCTAGGGAACTTAGAGATAAGGACTATATGAAGATATTGTCGCTTGCTCCCGAAGTATTGTAAGGAGGATAGACAATTATGAATAAAGTACACGTAAGAAAAGGAGATACTGTTATTATTATCTCCGGAAAAGATAAAGGCAAAAAAGGCAAAGTCGTTATGGTAAGCCCTAAAGAGGGCAAAGTTATCGTCGAGGGCAGAAACATAGTGACTAAGCATGTTAAACCCCGCAAGCAGGGCGAACAGGGCGGAATAATCAAAGCAGAAGGCGCAATGTATGCATCAAAAGTAATGCTTTTCTGCGACAAATGCGGCGAGCCGACCAGAGTTGCTAAACGACAGATTGAAGACGGTTCCTACGTTAGAGTCTGCAAGCACTGCGGCGAAGAATTTTAAGGAGGAGGGATATAGTTATGGCACGTTTGAAAGACTTATACATTAAAGATGTCGCTCCGGCCTTAATGAAAAAGTTTTCTTATAAAAGTCCTATGCAAATACCGAAACTTGAAAAGATCGTATTGAATGTTGGATGCGGCGAAGCTAAGGAAAACTCGAAAGTTATCGATTCCGCAATAGAGGATTTAAGAAAAATTACTGGACAGCAGCCGGTCGCAACAAAAGCGAAAAAATCAGTCGCAAACTTTAAAGTTAGAGCTGGCATGAACCTTGGCGTCAAGGTTACACTTCGCGGCGAGCGTATGTATGAATTCCTTGACAGATTATTCAGTGTTGCTCTTCCACGAGTTCGTGACTTTCACGGCATCAATCCTAACGCCTTTGATGGCAGAGGAAATTATGCGCTTGGTTTAAAAGAGCAGCTTATTTTCCCTGAAATTGAATACGACAAGATTGACAAAATCAGAGGTATGGATATTATCTTCGTAACAACTGCAAATACAGATGAAGAAGCTCGTGAACTGCTGTCCCTTATGGGTGCACCGTTCGCAGGTTAATGGGAGGTGTTTGATTTTGGCAAAAACGGCAATGAAACTGAAACAGCAAAGACAGGCCAAGTTTTCTACCAGAGCCTATAATCGTTGCAAAATTTGCGGAAGGCCGCATGCTTATCTAAGAAAATACGGAGTTTGCCGCATATGTTTCAGAGAGCTTGCATATAAAGGACAAATTCCAGGCATTAAAAAGGCTTCATGGTAATCGGAAAATATATAACAGCATTATCAGGGCTTTTAATGCCCAGAATAAGGAGGTAATACGAATATGCAAATTACCGATGCAATAGCAGATATGCTTACCCGCATCCGCAATGCAAATTCGGCAAAGCATGATACGGTTGATATTCCGGCTTCCAATCTCAAAAAGAGAATTGCAGAAATTCTGCTGGAAGAAGGCTATATAAAGAAGTTCGAAATAATTGATGAGAACGCGCAGGGCACCATCCGCATCACTCTTAAATACGGTGCTAACAAGACACCGGTTATTACAGGTCTAAGAAGGGTTTCGAAACCCGGTTTGCGCGTATATTCCAACTGCGAAGACATGCCTCGCGTTATGAGAGGTCTTGGAGTCGCTATTATATCCACCAGCAAGGGCGTTATGACCGATAAATTGGCTAGATCAGCCAACGTCGGCGGAGAAGTTCTTGCATATGTGTGGTAACGGAGGTGTAACAGAATGTCACGTATCGGAAGAATGGCTATTACGGTTCCAGCGGGCGTTGATGTGAAGATTGCACCCGGAAATGAAATTACAGTAAAGGGACCGAAAGGTACATTAGTTCAAACAATGCATCCTGACATGCTGATTAAAATGGACGATAATATTATCCATGTTGACAGACCGTCAGAAGATAAACTTTACAAATCGTTGCATGGCCTTACGAGAACTCTTATAAATAATATGGTTCTTGGCGTTACCAAAGGCTTTTCTAAAGAGCTTGAGGTGAACGGTGTTGGTTACAGAGCAGCAAAACAGGGAAAGCAATTAGTAATGAATCTCGGATATTCTCATCAGGTCATTGTTGACGAGATACCAGGTATTACGATAGACGTTCCCCAGCCGAATAAGATTATTATATCTGGCCCTGACAAACAGGCTGTTGGCCAGTTTGCAGCAGAAGTCAGAGGAAAAAGACCACCTGAGCCTTATAAGGGTAAGGGAATTAAATATGCCGCAGAAGTTATCCGCAGAAAAGAGGGTAAAGCCGGCAAGGGTGCTAAGAAATAAAGAAGGAGGTAAAGTCAAATGGTTCAGAAGAAAGATTCAAATACTGCCCGTAAGAAAAGACATGCAAGAATTAGGGCAAAGGTCACAGGCACTGCTGAGAGACCGCGTCTTGCAATATACCGTTCGCTTAAGAACATTTACTGCCAGGTCATTGATGACGTTAACGGCGTTACTTTGGCTCAAGCCTCCAGCCTTGCAAAGGATTTCGGCACATACGGCGGAAATAAAGATGCCGCAAAGAAAGTTGGACTTGCTGTTGCTAAGGCAGCTATTGATAAAGGTATCACAGATGTGGTATTTGACCGCGGTGGCTATCTATATCACGGCAGAGTCAAAGAGGTTGCGGAAGGTGCGCGTGAAGGCGGCTTGAAATTCTAATTTAAGTTTAACTGGAGGTAAATATGCAAGGAAAAATAGATGCATCTACCCTTGACTTGAAGGAAAAAGTAGTTGCCATCAACCGTGTTTCCAAAACCGTTAAGGGCGGCAGAATATTTAAGTTTGCTGCACTGGTCGTTGTCGGTGACGAAAACGGTCATGTAGGTTGCGGACTCGGTAAGGCTTCCGAGGTTCCCGATGCCATCAGAAAGGGTATCGAAGATGCAAAGAAACATGTTATAAATGTATCTCTGAAAGGTACGACGATTCCTCATGAGATCATCGGCACATTTGGAGCGGCAAGAGTTTTAATGAAACCCGCTGCACCTGGTACCGGTGTTATTGCAGGCGGCGCAGTCCGCGCTGTTGTTGAGCTTGCAGGTATATCTGATATTAGAACAAAATCTCTTAGAAGCAATAATCAGCAGAATGTAGTTCAGGCTACAATGGAAGGCCTCAGAGCTCTTAGAACAGCGAAAGAGGTCGCTGCTATACGCGGACTTAGATTAGATACCCGTACTGCGGATGAGTCTGTTGCTTCACAGGAGGTTGCAGAAGTATGACAAAGACTGATAAAAAACTTCAGATAAAACTTGCTAAATCGTTAAATGGCAGACTTGAGGATCAAAAGGCAACTGCATTTTCTCTCGGCCTTAAAAAGCCCGGAGATGTGACAGTTCAGCCCGACAATGAGGCAACAAAAGGCAAAATCGCTAAAATCAGCTTTTTACTGGAAGTTAGCGAAGTTAAGTAAAAAATAAGGAGGTGCTTTAGCCATGAAACTGAATGAATTATCTCCTGCTGAGGGTTCTGTTACTGAAGGTAAAAGAAAAGGTAGAGGAACCGGAACTGGAAACGGTAAAACAGCAGGTCGAGGCCATAAAGGCCAGAAAGCACGCTCGGGAGGCGGCGTAAGACCAGGATTTGAAGGCGGTCAGATGCCACTTCAGAGAAGAATTCCTAAACGTGGATTCAAAAATATTTTTGCAAAGAAATACGCAGTTGTAAAAGTTTCCGATTTAAATAAATTTGATGACGGTGCGGTTATATCTGCTAATGAATTAATAGAGGCAGGTGTAATTAACAAAGCGTATGACGGCGTTAAAGTTCTTGCCGACGGAGAGCTGACAAAAAAGGTAACGGTAAAAGTTGCGAAAGTGTCAGCAGCAGCAGCAAAGAAAATTGAAACAGCCGGCGGGAAGGTTGAGGTGCTCTAATGTTTAAAACATTGAGTAATGCTTGGAAAATCGGTGACTTACGCAAAAAAATGCTCTTCACCGTTTTTATCATCATAATATTCAGAATTGGATCGGCTATTCCTGTTCCTTTTCTTGACCCCAGCCTTATCAAAAACTTTTTAAATAACAACTCCAACACCATGTTTGGATATTTTGATATGTTGACCGGCGGATCTTTCTCTAAGGCTACGATATTTGCACTATCTATCACGCCGTACATTAACTCATCAATCATAATCCAGCTGCTGACGATTGGTATTCCTGCTCTTGAAAGATTGCAGAAGAGCGGTGACGAGGGCAGAAAGAAAATTGCACAGTATACTCGTTATACCACAATAGCAATAGCACTTATAACCGGTTTCGGCTATTATAGGCTGCTTGCAAATAACGGCGCTGTTAAAAACGATGGTTATTATACCGCAGTCGTTATCCTTGCAACATTTACAGCTGGTTCTGCTTTTATCATGTGGCTTGGTGAGCAAATCAATGATAAAGGCGTTGGCAACGGTATATCTATTATATTGTTCGCCGGTATAGTAGCCAGACTGCCTGCTACGATAATCAGTTCTATTGAAGCTGTAAGATCTGGAACACTTAACTGGTTTGCTGCAATTGTAATAGCTCTGATATTTATTGTTGTTGTCGGTTTCATTGTATTTATAACAGATTCAGAACGTCGTATTCCGATCCAATATGCTAAGAGAGTTGTAGGAAGAAAAGTTTACGGTGGACAAAACACATATTTACCCCTTAAGGTTAATATGAGCGGAGTTATGCCGATAATCTTTGCATCATCAATTCTTATGCTTCCTAGTACTATCGCGGCATTTCTTCCTCAGCCTAAAGCTGGGACGTTCTGGGCGCATGTATTAAATTCAATTAGCTATCGTTCTCCGTTATATGCAGTATTGTACTTGCTGCTTATCATTTTCTTCAGTTATTTCTATGCAGCTACACAGTACAATCCAATTGAAATGACTAACAATATAAAGAAAAATGGTGGATTTATTCCCGGAATTCGTCCCGGAAAGCCATCTGCTGACTTTGTTATGAACATTCTCAACAAGATTACTTTAATGGGCGCTTTATTCCTCGGAGTTATAGCTATTCTTCCTATTATGTTTACTTTAGCTGTTCCTACTGTTAATCTTGCATTAAGCGGAACATCAATCCTCATCGTTGTTGGTGTTGCTCTTGAAACAGTTAAACAAATAGAGTCTCAGATCCTTATGAGACACTATAAAGGCTTCTTGGAATAATCCCATGAAACAGGTGATAATATGAAACTTGTATTGCTTGGGGCACCGGGCGCCGGAAAAGGAACACAGGCGGAAGTGCTTAGCGAAAAACTCGGAATTCCGGTAATTTCTACCGGAAACATGTTAAGGGCAGCAATTGCAGAGGGAACTGAACAGGGAAAGACAGCTGAAGTTTATATTAAACAAGGCGGTCTTGTTCCAGATGATGTCGTGGTTGAAATATTGAAAGAGCGTCTCTCACATTTTGACTGTAAAAACGGCTTTATTTTGGATGGTTTTCCCCGTTCGCTCTCTCAAGCAGAAGTCCTTGACAAGATGGGAGTTGCAATAGACCGAGTGATAAGTCTTGAAGTCCCAGACGAAGAGATTGCAAAACGTCTTTCCGGCAGGCGCGTATGCCTTTTATGCGGCGCAACCTATCACATTGAGTACAACCCCCCGAAACAGGATGGTTTATGTAACAATGACAATCAGCCGCTTATTATACGCGATGACGATAAACCTGAAACATTTATGAAACGTTTAGAGGTCTACCACGAACTTACAGAACCGCTAAAGGAATATTATTTAGATAAGGGCATATTAAGAATAGTGGTTGGACAGGAAGAAGTTTCCGATACATCGCGTGAGGTATTGAAGGCACTTGAAGGTTAGATATGATTATTATTAAAAGTGACAATGAAATTGAACAAATGAGAATAGCGGGTCGGATTACCGCTGAGGCTATTGAAAAGGCGGGAGAGCATATTGCACCCGGCGTTACAACAGCTGATCTTGACAAAATAATTCATGATTATATGATACGCTGTGGTGCGCGCCCTTCCTTTTTAAAGCTTTACGGTTTTCCTGCCTCAGCTTGTATTTCGGTAAACGATGAAGTTATTCACGGCATTCCCTCAAAACGCCGTCACCTTTTAGAGGGCGATATTGTATCGATAGATGCTGGCGCATGTTACAATGGTTTTCACGGAGACAGCACGAAAACATTCTTTGTGGGTCATGTGGCTGATAATGCCGCAAAACTGGTTAAGGTAACACAAGAAAGTTTTTATGAGGGCCTTAAGTATGCACGACCAGGATATCGAATTGGTGACATAGGTGCTGCGATAGAACGCTATGCCACTGGTTTTGGATATACGATAGTTCGTGATTTTGTAGGTCACGGCGTTGGGCGAGAGTTGCACGAGGAACCTGAGGTCCCAAACTTTGGAACTGCGGGAAGAGGAGCACGCCTTGAAAAAGGCATGACTATAGCGATTGAACCAATGATCAATGAGGGAATCCCAGATGTAAAGGTCTCTGATAATGATTGGACTGTATTTACAGTTGATGGGAAACTCTCAGCACACTATGAGCACACCGTACTAATAACCGACGGAGAGCCCGAAATTTTAACGAAGCGTTCGGATGAATGATGAATTAAAACGGGTATACTGCTTTATAGCAGTGCCTATGGAGGTTATCAATGAACGACATTGAGAAAGGCGATGTTGTACGATCACAGCAGGGACGAGATAAGGATTTATTATTTTACGTACTGCAATGTGATGGCAGATTCGCGCTGATCGCAGACGGAAAGCAACGCAAAACTGACAGACCTAAAAAAAAGAATGTTAAGCATGTTGAGCGCTGCATTACCGTAGATATGCGCTTGCGCGACAGGCTTCGACAGGGCGAATCTGTCACCAACACCGACATCCGCAGATCGCTTGAAAGACTTAGCGCGGCTCTTGAAGACGAACAGGAGGGGATATAGTGTCTAAAGAGGATGTTTTTGAACTGGAAGGCAGGGTAGTGGAAACACTTCCAAATGCCGTGTTCAGTGTAGAGCTTGAGAACGGGCACAAGATACTTGCCCATATTTCCGGCAAGCTCAGGATGAATTTTATCCGCATACTGCCCGGTGATAAGGTAACTGTGGAAATTTCCACCTATGATCCGAGTAGGGGACGTATCACCTGGCGTGGTAAATAAGGAGGAAAAATAGATGAAAGTCAGACCAAGTGTTAAAAAGATTTGCGAAAAATGCAAAATCATCAAAAGACACGGTAACGTTATGGTGATTTGCGAAAACCCAAAGCATAAACAGAAACAGGGCTAATACAAATTCTATAAAACGGAGGTGTTATAATGGCGAGAATTTCTGGTGTAGACTTACCGAGAGATAAAAGAGTTGAAATCGGACTTACCTATATATTCGGCATAGGTGTGCAACTATCAAGAAAAATTCTTGATGAAACAGGTATAAATCCAGATACCCGAGTTAAAGATCTTACAGAAGATGAAGTAGCTAAGATACGTGATTGTATTGATAAAAACTTTACCGTTGAGGGCGACCTTCGTCGTGAAAGAGCACTTGACATAAAACGGCTTACAGAAATCGGTTGTTACAGAGGCATAAGACATAGAAAAGGCTTACCTGTAAGAGGTCAACGCTCAAAAACAAATGCGAGAACAAGAAAAGGTCCTAAGAAGACGATAGCTAATAAGAAGAAGTAAGGAGGGATATGTGTAATGGCAAAAGCGAATGTTAAAAAAGGCGTTGCTACAAGAAAACGCCGTGAGAAAAAGAACATTGAAAAGGGTGCGGCACATATTAGCTCCACCTTCAATAACACAATTGTAACTATTACTGATGTAAACGGAAACGCATTATCTTGGGCTAGCTCAGGCGGTCTTGGTTTCCGTGGCTCTAGAAAATCAACACCATATGCGGCTCAATCTGCTGCTGAATCAGCTGCAAAAGCTGCAATGGAGCATGGACTTAAATCAGTTGAAGTTTATGTTAAAGGTCCTGGCGCAGGTCGTGAGGCTGCAATCAGAGCGCTGCAAGCAGCGGGTCTTGAGGTTAGCATGATTAAGGATGTTACTCCAATCCCGCACAATGGCTGCAGGCCGCCTAAAAGAAGAAGAGTATAAGGAGGTTTCATATGGCAAGATACACAGATGCTGTTTGCCGTCTCTGCAGAAGAGAAGGTCAGAAGCTGTTCTTGAAGGGTGACAGATGCTATGGTCCTAAGTGCGCAGTAACAAGACGTTCTTTCGCACCGGGACAACATGGCAAGAGCAGAAAGAAGCCGTCTGAATACGGCATCCAGCTGAGAGAAAAGCAAAAGGCAAGAAGATATTACGGCGTTTTAGAAAAACAATTTGAGAAATATTTCGATATGGCAGAGAAAAAGCCAGGCGTAACAGGTGACAATCTGCTTCAGATTTTGGAAAGCAGAATAGATAACGTTGTTTACAGGCTTGGACTTGCTATGTCTAGACCAGAGGCACGTCAGCTCATCCTTCATGGACATTTTACTGTTAATGGAGAAAAGGTTAACATTCCTTCTTATTTATTAAAAGAGGGTGATGTTATCACAATCAAAGACAAGAGCCGTGATTCTGAGAAAATTAAAACAATAATTGATGTTAACTCCAATAGACCTATTCCGAAGTGGCTTGATATTGATCGCAACACAATGCAGGGAAAGGTTCTTAACCTTCCAACGAGAGACGAAATTGACTTTGATGTTTCAGAGCATCTGATTGTCGAGCTGTATTCTAAATAACAGGAAGATTACCCTCGTAAGGTTTATTGTATTTACGTCGGTATATATGCCGGCAAGATTAAAATAAGGAGGGTCAGTATGATTGAAATAGAAAAGCCTAAACTTGAAATCGCCGAGGTTGCAGATGACGGTTCCTATGGCCGTTTTGTTATTGAACCTTTGGAAAAAGGCTATGGCACAACACTTGGGAACTCTCTGCGTAGAATACTTCTTTCGTCGTTACCGGGTTACGCTGCAACGTCTATTAAGATTGACGGTGTTTTGCATGAATTTTCTACCATACCCGGGGTAAAAGAAGATGTTACTGAGCTCGTTTTAAATATTAAACAGCTCATCGTAAAACTGCATTCCGATGGTCCAAAAGTAGTCTATATTGAGGCTGAAGGTGAACAAGAAGTTACGGCAGCTGATATAAAATGCGATAGTGAAGTTGAGATTATCAATCCCGACCTTCATATTGCTTACCTTAATCCAGAGGGTAAGCTGCGCATGGAGATTACGCTGAACCGTGGCAGAGGTTATGTATCATCTGAGCGCAATAAGCAGCAGGATCAAACTGTTATCGGAGTTATTGCAGTAGATTCCATCTATACGCCTGTTATGAAAGTCAACTATACTGTTGAGCCTACCCGTGTTGGACAGTCACTTAATTTTGATAAGCTTACACTTGAACTTTGGACAAACAAGACGATTGACGCAACATCTGCGCTTTCTCTTGCGGCAAAGATAATGAGTGAGCATTTAAGCTTGTTTATTGAACTTTCAGACGAGGCAATGACGGCAGAAGTACTCTTCGAGAAAGAAGAGACAAAAAAGGAAAAAGTGCTCGAAATGACAATCGAAGAATTGGATCTATCCGTCCGCTCATTCAATTGCCTAAAGAGAGCTGGAATCAACACTGTCGAAGATATTATCCAGAGAACGGAAGAAGATATGATGAAGGTCAGAAACCTTGGTCGCAAATCACTGGAGGAAGTCATCGGCAAATTGGAAAGCTTAGGCCTCGGTCTTAAAAAGGACGAGGATTAATCGAAGTTTTTTCGATAGATACGGATGTTAATATCAAGATCAGATAGGAGGTACCATTATGCCCGGAACCCGTAAACTTGGTGTTCCCACCGATCATAGAAGAGCGATGCTTCGTGGAATGGTGACTTTCTTCCTTGAAACCGGAAGAATTGAGACCACTGTTACAAGAGCAAAGGAAGTAAGTTCTATCGCTGAAAAAATGATTACGCTCGGCAAGGAGAACACACTTCATAATAAACGTCAGGCAATGAGCTTTATTACTAAAGAGGATGTAGTTAAAAAACTGTTTGACGAAATAGGTCCTAAATATGCAGAGCGTAAGGGCGGATATACCAGGATAATCAAAACTGGTCCCCGACTTGGTGACTCAGCGCCTATGGCTATTTTAGAACTTGTAAAATAAAATATATTTAAACAAAAAACTCCCGTAAGTTGCTTACGGGAGTTTTTTGTTTAAATATAAGGGTAATTATATTTAAAAATAATAAATTAATAATTTATGTCATATAAAAAATTTATTGATTACATTAATATGACAATTTTTTTAAATGCACTGAAATACAATATAAATTACCATTATATGTAAGCTGGAGGCGAATTATGCAGCGGGTTAAGTTTAAATATGCAGATTCTTATGAAACAGAAAGATGGGAAGTTTTGGCCATTAAATGGACAAGCTCTTTCATTTGCGCCTTTTTTATTTCAAGGTTTTCTTTATTTGGGCAATATATGCCGCTCGGTATTTCTCTTGCCGCAGCTCTTCCACTTACGTTACCCGGATATTTGACTATGTGCGGTGTAGTATTAGGTATGGTCAGTATTACATATGATCCTGTCAGCATACAGTTTATTTCTGCATCACTGGTTGTACTGGGTGCGCGCCTGTTATTTAAATCAAGTAAAGACATATCTGAATTTAAGCTGTTTAGCGAATCACTGGCAACTGCTGTATACCTTACAACGGCGCTTGCAAGTATGATTGGCAGGTTAGGGGGGATCACAGACTATTTACTGATCTTTATTGAAGCAGTTTTATGTTTTGCATCAGTTAGACTGTTTAAATATATTATATCAGGGCTTAAAAAATTAAAAGATAGCGTTCTAACAGATAATTATATAAAAATATCTATTATTATTGGTTCTGGCATTGCACTCTTATCAGCTTCACAAATTTCTTTATACGGAATTGCACCAGCAAGAATATTAGCTATACTAACTGTAGTAATAGCGTCGTATTCTACAGGAGCATTGGGAGGATGCACGACAGGTATCATTGTTGGGCTAGCGTATGCGTCACAGGATACAGCGTTGGTGCCAATGGCAGTTACCCTTGCGTTTTCAGCATTTGTTGCTGGAGCGGTAGGAAGGTTGAAAAAACCTGCCACAGCAATTTCTTTTGTAATTATTTTCGGTTTGCTATGCTATTATTTCGATAAACAATTAATAATTTCTTCACTTGCGGAAGCATCTACTGCTTGTCTAATATTTTTAATATTAAGCAGCAGCGTACTCAATAATATCTCTCAGTTTATGCGGAGCATTTTAAGATTTAACGAAGATTCGTTTTCAGAATCTAAAAATCCTGTAGATTTTATTCAAAACAGGTTAGCGAGTGCATATGAAACTATAAATGAAATGAGCACCATAGACGATACGAACAGTAGTATTAAAGAAAAAATAAACGTAGAGGATATATCAGAAGTATTTTCATACGCTGCTGATAAGGTGTGCCGACGCTGTGGCTTGGCTGCGTTTTGCTGGGGGGCAGATTATAGCTCCGTCATGGCTTCATTAAACGACTTAGTGCCGGTTTTAAAAGAAAAAGAGAAGCTTGATGTTTCGGACATAGGGAATTATTTTAAATGTAAATGTGCGAAATTAAAGGAGTTTATTACAGCTGTTAATAGTGAATATGAGCAATACAAAGCTTTGGGCAAACAAAGGTCTGAGGATGAAAAGGAGTTAATAGCATTTAAAGAACAATATAGAAGTTTTTCATATTTACTCAGTGAGTTGTCAAGTGATATCACTTGCGCATCAAATCTACGTTCAGATATAAGTGAAAAGGTTGCAGAGTATTTTCAAAGTCTAGGAATAAAAACACTCAGCATTGCCTCATATGAAAACAAAAGGAGGATGTTGGTTGTTGAAGCGGTTTTGAGTAATGCTGTAAATATTAAACAAAGTGATATTCCGCTTCTTGACTTTTTAAAAAAGTTAACAGGTAAAAAAGGTTTCGATATTTATATTGAAAAGCGCGATGATGATTATTATTGCCTTATTACAGAGAAAGAGCACTTTGAAGTAAAAATAAATCAAAGTGCATGCGCAAAGACAGGGGAAGAAAAATCGGGAGATCATGTTGCAGCTTTTAAAACTCATGACGGAAAATACTATATTATTTTAAGCGATGGAATGGGAAGCGGAGAGGAAGCTTGCAGTGAAAGCAGTTTTGTTACAACATACCTTGAGCGGCTGATAAAAAGCGGAATCTCTGCCGAAACTGCAATGAAAATGGTAAATACAGCTTTTTGTATCAGAAATGCTGGAGATGAGTTTGCAACAGTTGATATGATCGCCATTGATCTTTATACAGGAAAGGCAGAAATTATAAAGGCCGGTGCAGCGCCCACTTTTGTTATCAGGGGGCAGAAATATCATACTATTGAAAGCGGCACTTTGCCTGTAGGAATGTTCGCAAGTTCCGAAATCAGAAAAACTGAGCTCCGTCTAAATGGTGGAGATAGTATTATCATGGGTTCTGACGGAGTATTTGATCCTGATGATGACGAGGATATATTAAGAGACATTATGTGCACATATCATGACGAAAAAGAAAGCAGCGTTTCTTCACATATTATGCTGGAAGCCGGGAGAAGGCATATTGGTACAAAAAGCGACGATATGACGGTTGTGGAAATCAAAATTAACAAGAAATAAAGAAACCGGTATATTTTACTGCCACGCTGTCAAAAATACTCATGAACAAGCTTTTAGCATGGAGGATTTGTATGACACGAGGCATTAATCGGCAGGCTATACACATTAAGGATATTGGAAGCCCATATTTTGAGGAAGCAATATTTATAGTCAGCAAAAACGCGGATTTAAGCGGTATGACAAGCAGCGATATGGCTGAAGAGGCACGAAAAATCGTAAACAGTTATATAAAAAGGTATGCCGGCAGGCCGTCAACTAAACACAGATGGCTGTTGGCTATTGCCGTGATATTGATATTATCTGCCGTCGCCTGTTTTATTGTTGCGACATCCCTCCTTTAATACTATAAATTGTAAAAATAATGCCATAAGCTCAATGGCATTATTTTTTATTTTGTGTTATACTGAATCCACTATATTTAAAGGAAATCGCAAATGCAATATAAAACATTTTTAAAAGAAAATCCTTTGGTGCTTGCGCCGATGGCAGGGGTAAGCGATCTATCATTTCGCATGATTTGCCGTGAGTTCGGCGCTGGTATCACAGTTAGCGAAATGGTTTCGTCTAAAGCGCTTTATTATAAAGACAGCAAGACCTCCCGTCTAATGCAGCTTTCAAAAGAGGACAGGCCTTGCGGGATTCAGATTTTTGGAAGTGATCCGGAGATCATGGCATACGCGGCTAAAGTGGCGGAAGAGAAGGAAAAACCGGACTTTATTGACATAAATATGGGCTGTCCAGTTCCAAAGATTGTGAACAACGGAGATGGCAGTTCATTGATGAAAAGCCCAGAGCTTATTTATGAAATTGTAAAAGCTGTATGTAATGCTGTTGAGATTCCTGTTAGCGTTAAAATAAGAGCGGGTTTTTATAGAAATGATTTAAATGCTCCGGTTTGCGCACAAGCTGCGGAAGCCGCAGGGGCTTGCGCAGTTTCCGTTCACGGCAAATCCAGAGAACAGTATTATGCTCCATCTGTTAATCTTGAAATAATAAAACAGGTCAAAGAAACCGTGAAAATTCCTGTTATCGGAAACGGCGATATTTTTTCCGCTGAAGATGTAATCAATATGCAAAAGGTTACCGGTTGTGACGGTATAATGATAGGCCGAGGGTCGCTTGGAAATCCTTTTATTTTCAGAGAAGTATATGCAGCGTTGAAAAACGAAACCTATGTCCCGCCGACTGTTGCAGAACGAATGAATACTGCAAAGAAACATATGTCGATGTTGGTGGGGCTTAAAGGTGAACACATTGGCGTTCAGGAAGCGCGAAAACATATGGCATGGTATTTAAAAGGAGTCAGGGGAAGCGCATCATTAAGGGACAGGATTAACCGAATGACTACACTTACTGAAATTTTAGAAATTGCCGATGAAGTCATAAGGGCAGAAATGGAGGGGTGTTAGGTGAATGATATTGAAGCGGCGGCGCTCGAACGGGTAAAAATGGGAGATGCCGACGCTTTTTCTGTAATTGTGTCAATGTATGAACGGAAAGTATATAATACGGCGCTGCATATGTGCAAAAATGCCGATGATGCAATGGACATTTCGCAAGAAGTTTTTTTAAAGCTTTATAAAGCAATCCCATCTTTTAAAGGCGAAAGTTCACTTTCAACTTACATATTCCGCGTAACGTCAAATATGTGCATTGATTATCTTAGAAAGAATAAGAAAAATAAAAATACCATGTCGTTGACTCGCGAGGATATAGACGGTGATGAAACGACTATAGAGATCCGTGACACTTCACCTAATCCTGAACAACTGGCCGAGAAAACCGAACAAAACGAAACTTTACGGCGGTGTATAGATAAGCTGCCTGATATTTACCGTGAGATAATTATATTAAGAGAATTTGACGGATTGTCTTATAAAGAGATTTCGCAAGTCACAGGAATTGAGGAGGGTACTGTAAAATCACGTCTTTTGCGGGCAAGAGACAATTTGAAGAAGCTTTTGATTGCAAGCGGGAACTTTTTTGACAAAACTCAGTCTAAATACATAGATAATAAAAAGGAGGTGTTTCATAATGACTTGTGAACAGTATGAAGAGAAAATTAATATGCTAATAGATGACGAGCTTCAAGACGATGAAAAAGAAGAACTGCTTAAGCATTTAGAGTCATGCGGTGAATGTAAAGAGAATTATGAAATGCTTCTTAAAATGAAGAACGCTTTTGCAGACGCTGAAATTGCTGCGCCTGAAACGCTGCATAACGATATAATGCAGAAAGTAAATGCAGCGGCAATACGCAAAAAGAGACATAAAAGGCCTCTTCCATTTGCATTTATTGCGGCTGCCGCTGCTGTTATAATAATTACACTTACTAACGGAGATATCGAAAAGTTGTTTAATAATAAAACTTTGACGCCAGATATGAGCAACTATTCAAGTCAGTCGAATACGACTAATCAGCCTTCTTACAATACTAATGATACAACTGCATCTTCACCTAAGCCTGATAACCCGGGAAAGCCAGATTCAACAGTTACCAATCCAGAAAAAGCTGAAGTAAAAGATAGCACCAAAAAAGCGACTAGTACAAAAAGCGCCGCTTCAGCTAAACCTAAAACATCAGCTAAGGAAAGTAAGATAGCAGAGCCGGAAAATAAAAGCTCATCAGAACATGTTAACGCTGGCACTAATGCCACGGAAATTCAGCCTCAAGTAGAGACAAAATCGGCAGAAAATGAACGGCAAAATGGTAACGTTCCCGATGTGACTAAAAACAATTCTTATCAAGAGAGCGACGATAAAACTGAATCAGCCGCAGCGGAAGAGGCAGCAAACGGTGTAGAAAACATTGAGGCATACGGTGTAGCTGCACCAACAGCTTCTGCAGATTGTCAAACAGCATTAACAGCAGCCCCAAGTTTAAAGTCTGCTTCGTCTGCTTATAACTACGGAAAACAGGGATTTGCAAAAATCCTTAAAAACCCGAGCGGAGACGTGTTCAAAGGTCTTCATGAACAGACTGTTCTTTATGAGAGCGATACAGAATCAGTATTTCAGGTATCAACTGGCTATTTAAAGCAATTGGAACAGGCAGGTGCATTATTAACAGATATGGAGTATGCTGATTTAGACAATTCTTTGTCATACGGAATAATTGTCGTTAAAAAATAGTCAGTAAATCAAAATACGACCTAAACAGGTCGTATTTTTTTGTAATTCTTTCAAATTCTATGATATAATATTACAAAAGTTCGCGCAGCGGAGGAATTTATGAAACTTCTTGTACTTGACGGCAACAGCATCATCAACCGTGCATTTTATGCGATACGCCTTCTTTCGACTAAAGAGGGATTGTTTACGAACGGAATATTCGGTTTTATAAATATATTAGAGAAGGCAATGAATGATGAAAAGCCTGACGGAGTTGTGGTTGCGTTTGATCTGAGCGCTCCGACTTTCAGGCATGAACAGTATGATAAATATAAAGCCCAGCGCAAGGGCATGCCGGATGAACTGGCTCTTCAAATGCCGCTGCTTAAAGAAATCTTAGATAAGATGGATATATCCAGAATTGAACTTGCGGGGTATGAAGCCGATGATCTTATTGGAACTATAGCCGCAAAATGTGAGACCGACGGCGTAGAGTGTGTTATTCTTACAGGTGACAGAGATGATCTGCAGCTTGTCAACGAAAAAACTGTCTGTGTACTTGCGTCTACAAGTTTTGGAAGGGCTGAATCAAAAAGATATACGCCTGAGCTTATCCAACAGGAATACGGATTTGAGCCTGCGAATATTGTTGATATGAAGGCTTTATGGGGGGATACTTCAGACAATATTCCGGGGGTTCGCGGAGTTGGCGAAAAGACCGCGAAAGACCTTATAAAAAGATTCGGAACTGTTGAAAAGATTTATGATAACATCGAGAGTACGGAGATAAAAGAAAGCGTTCGCAAAAAGCTTGTTGAAGGTAGAGATATGGCATTTATGAGCAAAAAGCTTGCAACTATTTGCAAGAATGTCCCTGCCCAAATCAACCTTGAAGATTATATTATTAAAAATCCGGATTATGAAGCTCTTTTGGCTTTATACACAAAACTGGAATTCCGGACACTTGCCGAAAAGCTTCGCGTTAAGCTTGAAAAAGAGGAAAAACAGAATTTAGCTCAGGCGGAGATTCCGGAAATAATAACTGTCGGATCTTTGTTCGAGCTAATGGGAATTGCCGGAGAGTTTAAAAGTATTTATATTGATTTTGCATATGACATGCTGTGTGTATACGACGGGCAAAAGATATATTCGATATTAAGAGAAAACCTCTGCGACGATTATGAGAACGCGGTAAGCCTAGTATTTGAAAATGATGCTGAGAAAACGGTTTTTGATATAAAAAGTATTTGCAATGCTCTAAAACACTATAAAGTGCTGTCGAAAAACTGCACATTTGATGTTCTGCTTGCAGGATATCTTCTTAATCCCTCCGCACCAGGGTATTCACTGATCGACCTTATAAGCACTTATGTAGGAACAGGGTATGAAGATATACCGGCACAAAGAGCGTTTGCCCTTTGCGCTATGCGTTCCGCAATGCAGAAAAAACTCGATGAGACTGGAATGTCTGACCTTTACAAAAATATAGAGCTGCCGCTTG
This sequence comes from Bacillota bacterium, assembly GCA_030705925.1. NCBI lineage: Bacteria > Bacillati > Bacillota > Bacillota bacterium. The sequence continues at coordinate 340 of JAUZPM010000041.1, read as the reverse complement.
CGATGGTTTTATTTGATATGGAGAATACCGGGTTTAAGCTTGACCGTGAAGCTCTGCTGACATGGGGAGAAAATCTTAAATCCGAAAGCAATGAGATCGCAAAGCTGATTTATGATCTCGCAGGCGAAGAGTTCAATATCAATTCTCCAAAACAGCTCGGAGAGATATTATTTCAGAAATTAAAAATCCCGGCGGGCAAAAAGACAAAAACGGGGTATCGCACCGATGCGGACACATTAGAGGGGTTACGGCTTCAATATCCTATTGTTGAACTTATTTTAAAATACCGTCAGATATCTAAGCTTAGTTCGACCTATGCCGATGGCTTTCTGAAGGTTAT
>JAUZPM010000040.1 GCA_030705925.1 Bacillota bacterium | reverse complement strand
TTGCTATAACTGTAACAAATGTGAATGAAATACCAAGTATTACATCAAGTGATGCAGCCAATTTCGCAGAGAATAGTATAGAAACTGCGTATGCTTCTAATGGAACCGACCCAGATAAGAACGATACGCTGACATGGAGCATAAGCGGAACCGATGCGGCGCTCTTCAATATCGACAGCAACACAGGAGCAGTAACCTTCAAGAGTGCACCCGATTATGAGACACCGACTGACAGCGGGGCAGACAATATTTACAACATCACAGTAGCTATGACGGACGCCGGAGGGCTTAAAGCATCGAAGGATGTTGCAATAACTGTGACAAACGTAAATGAAGCACCGAAAATTACATCAGGGACGACAGTAAGCTATTCGGAAAATGGAACAAATACAGTATATACAGCAACCGGCATTGACCAAGATACAGACGATACACTTATATGGGGCATTAGCGGAGCTGACGCCGGATTATTTAATATTGACAGTGGTACTGGCGTGGTGACTTTTAAGAATACTCCACACTATTCCAATCCTGCAGACAGTGATAAAAACAATGTCTATGAAATTATTGTTACCGCATCAGACGGAAACTTGACAACCTCTCAAAGTGTATCCGTTACAGTTACCTTCACTTATTCAGGACAATATCCGCCCGCAACTCCAGGATCAAACCCAGGATCAGCAAACCCAGGATCAAAAGACTCCGAATCTTTAGGTTCTGAATCAAATATAATGGTCAACGGACAATTTAATAATGCAGGTAATTCAGAGACAAAAACAGAATCGAGTGGTCAGGTAGTAACAACTGTGACTGTGGATACAGAAAAACTCGGAAAAATTCTCGACAGTCAGGATACCGGGGCTACAGTAACTATCCCTGTTACTAATGGTGCTAACGTAGCATCGGGTGTATTAACAGGTGAAATGGTTAAAACGATGGAGACTAAAGATGCCACGCTTGAAATAAAGACCGATTCGGCAAAATATACATTGCCGGCATCAGAAATTAATATCAATGCGGTTTCAAACCAGCTTGGTACAGATATTTCTCTATCGGATATAAAGGTTAATGTATCTATAGCCGAGCCAACAGAAGCAACTGCAAAGGTGGTCGCTGATGCAGCCAGCAATGGTGGATACACGGTTGAAGTACCTGCTGTTGATTTCACAATTTCCTGCTCTTATAATGGAAAAACAGTCAATGTAAGCAGCTTCAACTCGTATGTTGAAAGAATGATTACTATACCTGAAGGTGTGGACCACAATAAAATAACAACCGGAGTTGTAGTAAAGCCTGATGGAATCACATATCATGTACCAACGCAGGTTGTTGTGATTAACGGTGTTTACTATGCAAAAATCAATAGTCTAACAAATAGCACGTACGCAGTTGTCTGGCATCCGATGGAGTTTTCAGATGTAAGCAACCACTGGGCGAAAGACGCAGTCAACGATATGGGCTCTAGAATGGTAATTGACGGTGTTGGAAACAACAATTTCGACCCTGATAGATACATGACACGAGCAGAATTTGCTGCAATCGTAGTGAGGGCTCTCGGTCTCGCTCCGGGAATGGGTAAATGCGGCTTTAACGATGTCGGTGAAACAGCTTGGTATCGCGGGTATATAGAAACTGCCTATGCATACGAAATTATCAACGGATATTCTGCAACAGAGTTCGGGCCTAACGACCAAATTACACGCGAACAAGCGATGGCAATGATAGCAAGGGCAATGAAGATAACCGGACTGAATGCAGATATAACCGATAGTGAAATAAATAATCTTCTTGGAACATATTCTGACGGGATAGCAGTTTCGGATTATGCAAAGAAAGATATTGCTGTTTGCATCAAGACTGGGATCGTCTCAGGAGAGTCAAGCAACGACATTGTTCCGAGGAACAATGTGACCCGTGCAGAAGTTGCAGTGATGGTTCGAAGACTTCTCCAGAAATCTAAATTGATTTAAATATGTACAATAAAAAGATCTGCAGCTTAACAAAAAAGCTGCAGATCTTTTTGTTTTAAAGGAGAATGATAGTAGAAAACCTGATATGCATCAATTAGTTAGTTAATGAAATAATTTCAGAGAAAGTCAATTATTTGTATGGAAAAAACGGTAAATTTTAAAAAAAATATTGACATTAGGTTTTGCTTAGTATATAATATTAAACAATTCATATAGGAATTGTATGGAATGAAGGAGATGAACAGTTTTGACTCGTATGGTAACCAACATGAAAATGCGTCTGATGCGCATGTGTACTGTTCAAATAAATAAAAATATCATTCTGTGCTGAAGGTATTGAACTTAGCAGTCTGGGTGATAACGACTGCATACATATTTGAGATAAAAGCAGTCTAAATCTAGACTGCTTTTTCTTTAAATAATCAAGGAGGATCACTCAATGAAATCAATTTTAAAGTTAAAAAGATGCTGCTTCTATAACGAACGAATGTGAAGCTGTCAAAGGTGTCTTATATATAATAATTAATTGAAAGAGGTATTGTCATGAATAAAAAATATAAATTTGAAACGTTACAGCTCCATGTCGGTCAAGAAAAGCCAGACTCCGCATCTGACGCACGCGCAGTCCCGATTTATCAAACAACGTCATATGTATTCAGAAATTCAGCTCACGCGGCTGCTCGGTTTGGACTTGCCGATCCAGGTAATATATATGGCAGATTGACAAATTCAACACAGGATGTTTTTGAGCAGAGAGTCGCAGCGCTTGAAGGCGGTATCGCTGCTTTGGGCGTGGCTTCCGGCGCTGCAGCTATTTCTTATACCATTCAGAATCTTGCACAGGCTGGTGATCATATCGTTGCTGCCAAAACTATATACGGCGGTACCTATAATTTGCTTGCCCATACACTGCCGCAATATGGTATTTCGACGACATTCGTTGATCCTGATATAGAGGGCTCATTTGAAGCGGCAATCCAGGACAACACAAAGGGAATCTTTATTGAAACACTAGGGAACCCCAACTCAAATATAATTGATATAGAGAAAGCAGCGGCTATAGCTCACGCTCATAAAATTCCACTGGTGGTTGATAACACCTTTGCAACTCCGTATCTCGTTCGCCCAATCGAATATGGCGCAGACATTGTCGTACATTCCGCAACTAAATTTATAGGCGGGCATGGAACTGCTATTGGCGGCGTAATCGTTGACAGTGGCAATTTTAACTGGGAAGCCAGCGGTAAATTTGCATCACTTACCGAGCCAAACCCGAGTTATCATGGCGTCAGCTTTACAAAAGTTGTAGGACCTGCCGCATTTGTAACCAAAATACGCGCGATCCTGCTTCGCGATACTGGTGCGACTCTTGCTCCTCTGCATGCATTCCTATTCCTACAGGGGCTTGAAACCTTGTCCCTTCGCGTAGAGCGTCATGTTGAGAATGCCTTGAAGGTTGTAGACTATCTGTCAAAACATCCGCAAGTTGAAAAAGTTAATCATCCATCTCTGCCCGAAAGTGAATATAAAGAACTATATGACAAATACTTCCCGAACGGCGGCGGTTCTATCTTTACCTTTAATATTAAAGGCGATGCTGAAACAGCAAAGAATTTCATAGATCATCTTGAAATATTCTCCTTGCTTGCGAATGTTGCAGACGTAAAAAGTCTGGTTATCCATCCTGCTTCCACAACCCATTCACAGCTTTCGGAGGAAGAATTGCTGGATCAGGGAATTAGCCCAAATACTATTCGCCTATCAATCGGTACAGAACATATTGATGATATAATTGAAGATTTGGATCAAGCTTTTAAATCTGTTGCAAAGTAATTTAGCGGATCAGAGACATTTTGAAGCAAATAAGACTATATATACTACTATTTGCATATACAACAAGTATAAGATTCGATAATATTACTAATAACAGAGAAGTTTAATGAGTCGGAGGTGGCCGTGTGATAAAACTTGAACACATCAGTAAGACATATTCTAATAATGGGGCAGATTTTGATGCGATCAAGGATATAAATCTTGAGATCGAGCAGGGCGAGATATTCGGGATTATCGGTCTGAGCGGCGCAGGAAAAAGCACGTTAGTTCGATGTATAAATTATCTTGAAAAACCAACAAGGGGGAAAGTAGTTTTTGACGGGAAAGAACTTGGCGCTTTAAGTCCAAAACAACTTCTCAAGGTTAGGCAATCTATGGGCATGATATTCCAGGGATTTAATCTGTTATCACAACGTACTGCATTGAAAAATATATGTTTTCCTCTTGAAATTGCAGGCGTCTCCAAGACGGAAGCAAAGAAAAGGGCTCTTGAACTGCTTCAAATTGTTAGCCTTAATGACAAAGCGAATGCTTATCCCGCACAGCTGTCAGGTGGCCAAAAACAGCGGGTAGCGATAGCTCGTGCGCTTGCAACTAATCCAAAGGTCCTGCTCTGTGATGAGGCTACGAGTGCGCTGGACCCTAACTCTACAAGATCCATACTGGAACTGCTAAAAAGCATCAATGAAAAAATGGGCGTAACCATCATAATTATTACACATGAGATGAAGGTTATTGAACAGATTTGCAGCCGCGTTGCAGTCATAGACCAAAGTAAAATTGTTGAAATTGGCGACGTTAGGGATGTGTTTTTGCGACCGCAATCTGCTATTGCGCGTGAACTGATACTGCCGAAAGGCGAAGCGGTAGAGCGTTTTACCGGAAAACGATGTCTTCGTATCATATTTGACGGTAACTCTGCATTCGAACCGATCATATCAAACATGGCACTTGAGTGTCGCACCGCAGTTAACATTTTAGCTGCCGATACAAAGAATATAAGCGGTAGAGCGTATGGGCAAATGGTTTTACAGCTGCCTGAGGATGAGTCATCTACGGCAAGAATTTTCAGCTTTTTAGATGAAAGGAAAGTCCAGTACAAGGAGGAACAGCTGAATGCTCTCGCCGGAAATAATTAATTTATTATTTAAAGGTATCCTTGAATCACTGTACATGGTCATTGTTTCGACCTTTCTATCTTACATACTTGGAATTCCTGTCGGTATCATACTGTATATCACAGCTGATGGTGGGATCTTGCAAAATAAAACAGTTAACCAGGTGCTTGGATTCATTGTAAATTTTTTAAGATCCGTTCCCTTTATAATTTTACTGGTTGCGATCCTTCCGTTTACAAGGGCAGTTGTAGGGACCACGATTGGCTCAACAGCAACAATTGTTCCACTTGTAATTTCGGCCGCCCCATTCATTGCAAGAATGGTTGAGTCATCGCTGAAAGAAGTGGACTGCGGAGTGATTGAAGCTGCTCAATCGATGGGGAGCTCTCCTCTTCAGATTATATATAAAGTGCTTATTTCTGAGGCAAAGCCGTCTTTGATCATTGGCTGCGCGATAGCATTTACAACGATTCTCGGATATTCCGCAATGGCAGGTTTTGTCGGGGGCGGCGGATTGGGCGCAATTGCAATAAATTATGGATATTACCGTTATCAAAATAACGTCATGTTAATAACAGTTTTGCTGCTAGTTATCATAGTTCAGATCTTTCAGGAGCTTGGCTTGAAAATTGCTAAACTTACTGACAAACGTATCAAATAATTTTAACAGAGGAGATTTAAAAATGAAAAAACTTATCGCAGTTTTTCTTTCATCTGTACTGGCAGTTACAGCATTTACAGGCTGCTCAAATTCAAAAAGTACAGCAAATACGACAACTAATGCAGGAAATACACCCAGCACTGCTGTAAATACTGAGAAGAAGACGATTAAAGTCGGTGCAAGTGTAACTCCGCATGCTGAGATTCTGGAAGCCGTGAAAGATGCTCTTGCAGAAAAAGGGTATAATCTTGAAATAGTAAAATACAACGACTATGTCATCCCCAACACCGCGACTGAAAGCGGAGAGCTTGATGCAAATTATTTTCAGCATCAGCCATACCTGACAGACTTCAATCAAAAGCACGGCACACATCTCGTATCAGTAGCTGCTGTCCATTATGAGCCATTTGGCATCTATGCTGGTAAAACTAAGGCGCTTGCAGATGTTCCCGATGGTGGAACAATTGCGATTCCAAATGACGGGACAAACGAAGCAAGAGCCTTGAAACTTTTGGAGGCACAGGGACTCATCAAGTTAAAGGCAAATGTCGGTTTTACCGCAACTGTTCTGGATATTGAATCCAACCCTAAAAAGCTGAAAATAAAAGAAATTGAAGCAGCTCAACTTGCTCGTTCACTCTCTGATGTGGAACTTGCTGTCATCAACGGCAACTACGCGATAGAAGCAGGGCTTAAAGTGAGCGATGCCCTGGTAGTAGAAGATAAAAATTCGGACGCGGCGAAAACATATGCAAATATTCTTGTTGTGAAACAGGGCAATGAAAATAATCCTGCTATTCAAGCATTGAAAGAAGCACTGCTCAGTGATAAAGTAAAAGAATTTATAAACAGCAAGTACAATGGGGCTGTAGTTCCGATATTCTGATAATACATATTAATACTTTAATATAAATCTGGTATTCATTGCATAAACATGAAGAAGTGCGTTTCTATAGCGGAAACGCACTTCTTCATGTTTATAACCTAAATTAAACTAGAGCTATTAGGTAAATTAAAAAAATTGAAACTTTCTGCTTACATTTTGTTTTAAAAAAATGATAAAATGAATATGCAACGTGTAGTTTTGATAAACGTAAGTCCAGTTGTCAAAGCTACACGTTTTGTTTCTAAAGGAAGCCACTGTTAAAAATATTTGGTATAAGGTGGTTTTATGGCAACGATTAATCGTTATGCAAACACAGAATTATTAAAATTGCCTGATTGTGAAGGACTTCTTGAAAATGGCAACTGCAAATGGCTTAACGTTACAGTTTGCTTGGGCGCAAGCTGTACTCATTAAAAAGATTAACAACCCAGGCAAAAGCACAAAAAAGTTTGTGTTTTCTGGATGAAGCGACTCAAGAACATATTGCAAAAATATTACGGCGGGTTACGCCCCTGGGCAAATAATGATTAATAATACGGAGGTAATATAATGTATCAGGTGGGGGATTTAATTGTATATGGTAATTCAGGCGTGTGTAAGATTGTGAATATAACGACGCCGGAAATTCACGATATTAATAAGGAACAGCTTTATTATGTTCTTAAGCCGCTATATCAGGAATGTGTTATATATACTCCCGTTAATAATACAAAAGTATTTATGAGGCAGATTATTTCGGCAGAAGAAGCAGAGCATCTTATTGATATGATTCCAACAATTCAGGCTGAAATATATCACAACAAGAATTTTACACAGTTGTCCGAGCATTACGAAACTTATATAAAAAATTATGACTGTGCCGATTTAATTGAACTTGTAATGTCGATATATGACAAAAGACAACTAATGGTGCAGCAAAAGCGCAAACTTGGGCAGATTGACGAGAGATTCATGAAACGGGCAGAAGAGTTATTGTACGGCGAATTATCTGCCGCGCTTAATATTTCTATTGATAAAGTGCCGAAATATATTGAAGCGAGAGTTCAAACAGTCATAAAAAAAGACGACAAAAACTAGAAAAGGATAATAATGAATAAACAGTAAGCAGAGTTCGTCTATCTTGCAGCAAAATCCTGTAAATATTACAGGATTTTTGTTTTTAGAAGAAATGATTGAATTGACACTTAAGTTATCATTTGGTATATTTATTACTGCATTAATTAATATTTTTAAGGAAAAAATTGAATGGAATATGATCAGCTATTAGAAAGTGCATTGCAAATTGGGGAAGGAATACTTTGCAATGGCGGGGAAGTATACCGTGTTGAAGAATCTATAAAGCGAATCATTAAAGCATATGGAATTGATTCAGTTGAAGTTTTTGCCATCCCATCGTTTATAATAACTACTATAAATACGACAGATGGGCAGGTTCACACAAAATCTAAGCGTATATATTCAATTGACGTTAATTTGGAAAAAGTAGATTTATACAACCAGCTATGCAGAAAAATTGCGCTTGAAAAAATGGATTATAATGAAATGCAAAAACAAATTACCACAATTGAAAATAAAAAAGTCTATAATCTTTTTCTTCAGATTTTAGCCGGCACACTGATAGGGCTATCTTTTACGCTTTTATTTGGCGGTGATATAAGAGATGCTCTTTGTAGTGCTCTTAGCAGTGCACTTATCAAATATTCATATATCAGCATCAACCGGTTCCACATGAATATTTTCTTTACAAATATTGTGTCTAGTACGGTTTCTACGGCAGCAGCTATAATTTTAACAGGACTTGGGCTCGGCAACTCAATTGATATTATCCTGATAGGCTCCTTGATGAATCTGGTTCCGGGGGTTGCGATTACGAATTTTATGAGGGATATTATGGCCGGAGACTTGATGTCCGGACTTGCAAAATTCACCGAATCGTTTTTGATTGCAACAGCAATTGCACTAGGGACAGGTTTTGCGCTGTCTATATTTTATTTGATCTGAGGTTATACTAATGCATATTTTTTTACAATGTATTTATGCATTGCTTGCATGCATAGGTTTTTGTTTTGCGTTCAACATTCATAAACCATGGCATGTTCTATTTGCATCTTTGGGTGGCATGCTTGCATGGTTTGTGTATATTAGTACAGGATTTTTAAACAATGATATATTGCAATATTTTATAGCTACAATTATCATATCAATTTATGCGGAAGTAATGGCAAGAATTCTTAAAACGCCTGTTACAACAATACTTCTTGTAGCACTTTTACCGCTCGTTCCTGGTGGGGGGATTTATAACACGATGCAGCATTGTTTAAAAGGCGATACTTTGGCATTTCTTGAATCCGGGTTACATACGCTTGGGATTGCTGGTGCATTATCTGTGGCTATACTTTTAGTCTCATCCCTTGTAAGATTAGTGAAAATTGCAAGAACTAGAACGCTGTAGTTATATATTGATACAATTTATCAAAAACATAAACCGATTGTTATCGACATAATAAGAAATAAGTATTACAATATTATAATATAGATAATAGGATTTGAGGGGTAAATATGGATAAAGTTCTAACGGAGTGTTTTGTCAAATCGGCGTCGTCAATTATAAAAGATATAACTGGTTTAACATTTAAAACAGATGATATTGTTCTAAAGGATCAACCATGTAACTGCAAAGATGTTGTAATATTAATTGGTATAACCGGAAAACTTCGCGGTAATGTCGTTGTAAATATGACCTATGACCTTGCTTATAAAATAGCGGCCATTATGTTGATGGAACAGGAAATAAAAGAAATGGATATGATGTCAGAAAGCGCAGTATGCGAATTGTGTAACATGATGATGGGGAATGCAGCTACAAAGCTTTCGGAAATGGGTATTGAGATCGATATTACGCCTCCAACTATTCTTACGGGACAAAATATTCAATATCATGTTGAAAAAGCAAGAATAATCAGTATTCCATTTGTTTTTGAAAATAATAATATATTTGAATTAAATATTTCCTATAAAACAGAATAGAAAATTAATCATAATTTTTAAAAAGTACGACTTTTAGATCGTACTTTTTTTAATATCGGGAAAATTATTTTAATAAATTCATTGTAGCCTCTTCTTTTATAAATATTCTATAAAAAAATATACACTCATATATTTTATTTTATAGGGGAGATGGAAGATGCGGCTTATATACATCCAAAAAAAATTTTTTATATTCATTTCTTTAATTATACTAGTAATAATAAGTGTTTTTATATTGTTTAGCTTGCCTAGCTCAATAAATATTATATTTGCAGCAAAAAATAATACAAGCAGTTTAATTCTTGTAAATATTGAAGATAAAAGATTATATTTATTTCAGAACAATAGATGTATAAAAAATATCCAATCGCATCAGGAAGACCTGGTTGGCCATCTCCGATAGGACAATGGCAAATAGTTGAAAAAAGTGATTGGGGTGAAGGCTTCGGAGGGAGATGGCTTGGACTAAATGTTATTTGGGGTAAATATGGAATACATGGTACAACTCAAGAGGGATCGATTGGCAGCGCTGCAAGCCACGGATGCATTAGAATGTTAAATAAAGATATAAAAGAATTATATAATTTAGTTTCAATAGGCACACCAGTAATCATTGAGGATGGATCTTACGGCCCATTCGGAACAGGGTTTAGGGAACTGAGACCCGGTGACAGGGGAGCAGATGTCCTTGCAGTGCAGCAGAGGCTTAAAGAGCTTGGCTATTTTAAAGGTAAAAATACGGGAATCTATGAAGATAATTTAAAACAGTCTTTATACAAATTTCAAAAGGAAAAAGGGCTTAGGATAAAATATACAATTACTAAAGATGATTACCATGCAATGGGCCTTCAAGAATTTGAATGATTTTTATCATTTTCCAATAAATAAACAATTTCATATTTGCTCAATAAAAATTTAAGGTTCAATAATGGGCAAAATATTTATGGTTCACTTTTGAACTATAAGGAGGAATTTAAATGAGTAGGCGCAAAAGTATAATGTCTGATAAATTAAAAAGTGAAATAGCTGAAGAACTTGGTGTATATGATATTGTTAAGACAAACGGTTGGGGCGATGTTTCGTCAAGAGACTGTGGTAATATGGTTAAAAAAGCTATTGAAATTGCAGAAAGATATACAGACAGCAAGTAGCGAGATTGTTTTAATTCCGACTGAAATTGAGTAATAACTATTTATCGATATCCGGTTTTTCAGTAAATGAAAGCCGGATATCGATTTTTTTATTGTTAGATGTTTGATTCTATTTATCTTGGGAGAAACCTTATTTCCATCCAGTCAAAAGCTATCCAGTCATTCACACCGGCTGAAGATGTATTTTGAATCGTAATCCTATTATTTCGCCTTAAATTTGTAATATTAAAAGGCAGATCACGCCAATTCGTGAAGATACTGCGTGCGGGTGTTCCGTGCTCAAGAGGCACTCGACCGTTATGTACGACAATACCATTAATAGTTATTCTGGCTGAGTAATTGGTTACGGGTACAGTATAATGGTCATCAAGGACTGAACGTATAATTATTCTGGCCCTAAGATTGCCTGGTACAAATAAAAATGCCGGCAAATCAAATGTCCATGTTCCCTGGTTTCCGGTGTATAATATATCTGCATTCCTGCTTGGATTGCCATAGTTTGCATAGGCTGTCAATTCTTTAAATAGCGATATTGACGCTGACGCTGGATTGTTGCTTAGAAGCGGAGGAGGATCGTTTGGCCTTATCATCGGCGCAATTGTTTCTTCATATTGATATGGTGAATATTGCTCCGGGTAAAGCGGATAATCGTTGAGTTGTGCGTCATATGTCTCTTTACTTTGAGCATCAAATGGATTTGTCATGAACGTTATTTCATCTCCTATACATGTTTATTTCATATTATTCTGAGGTAGCTTGTTTTGTACCATAAAGAAATATTGTATAATAAGTGTTAACACAAAAAATCGATATAAGTTTGAAGTTTATGTTGATTTATGGTAAAATATTTTTTATTTTGATTAAATTCAAAAAGATTATAATTCTTTATATATAGGAAGTAAGAAAATGGCGATTGAAAAGGTTAGGGAATTTTTTAAAAAGTTGGACATGGATAATGAAATAAAGGAGTTTGAAGAGTCATGTGCAACAGTAGAATTAGCTGCTAGTGCAATAGGCTGCAAGCAGGGGCGCATTGCTAAAACGTTGTCTTTCAAATTATCTGATAAAGCTCTGTTGATTGTGACTGCCGGTGATACAAAAATTGATAATGCAAAGTATAAGGCTCAGTTTCATGAAAAGGCAAGGATGCTATCTGCTTTTGAAGTTGAACCGTTAATAGGGCATGCGGTAGGAGGGGTTTGTCCTTTTGGCATAAATAAAGGTATAGATGTTTACCTGGATATATCTTTAAAAAGATTTAACAAAGTTTACCCTGCCTGCGGCAGCAGCAACAGTGTGATTGAACTGTCACTTGAAGACTTAGAGAAGTTTTCAAACAGCAAATCTTGGGTAAATGTTTGTAAAATGAGTTAAATAGAACAAAATATAATATATTTTCATTGAAGATGGGTTTGGGTCCCGTCTTCTTTTTTATATAAGCATAAAAAAAGAAGCTAAAGAAATACTAACTTTAGGAGGCGATTTTTTGAACCCTGAACAGATATTCTACGAGCCAGCTGCTTTAAATTATGCGTTGGGAAAAAATCTTAGGCAACGTTTTTCAAATGTAAACTGGACAGCAATCGAGAATCATAATAAAATACCAGAATTGCAGTCTCAACCCAATATAAATTTTCCAAGAATGAAACGCTTTTTGATAATTGGAGTTCGAAAGACGCACAAATATGTTCCCAACCATAAAGTATCAGATTTTTTAGTTCCATATACATCTTCAGGATGCAGCGCATCTTGCCTCTATTGCTATCTTGTGTGTAATTATAATAAATGCTCATATTTAAGGCTCTTTGTAAACCGGGAAGAAATGCTTCAAAAAATTATAAAAACTGCAAACGAATCAACCCGAGATTTGACATTTGAAATTGGAAGCAACAGTGACTTGGTTTTGGAGAATACAATAACAGAAAATCTTCCGTGGACTATAGAGAATTATGCAAAACACGAAAAGGGGTTTCTTACATTTCCAACGAAATTCGAATTTGTAGACCCTCTGCTTTCGCTCGACCATCATGAAAGAACTATTATACGTATGAGTGTAAATCCGCAGGAGATTATAACGAAAGTTGAATTCGGAACATCACCTCTGGATAAAAGAATATCGGCTTTGAACAAATTGGGGGATGCCGGTTATCCTGTTGGCCTTCTAATTGCTCCTGTAATTTTTCTCGAAAACTGGGAGGATTTATATATAGAACTGTTAAATATTCTAGATTCTCAGCTTTCTCAGATAGTTAAAAAGAAAATGTTTATTGAAATTATTTTTATGACTTACAGTTATGTTCATAGGGCTATTAATAATGAGGCTTTTCCTGGAGCGATAGATTTATACAGCAAAGACCAGATGACTGGAAGGGGACGGGGCAAATATTGGTATAATGAACGAATGCGTCTTCAAGGCGAAGAGTTTTTTAGACGTGAGATAGGCTATAGGTTCGGAGAATCAAAAATTTTGTATATTGTATAACAGATATATCGACTTTCTTCAACACAGTTCTATTTTAATGGAGAAAAAACGACAGAAACAGAAGGCGTAGTTGTCAATTATGCATAACAAATAGATAAATAATATATGAAATTTGTATATTGAATTTAATATACTATTTATGTATAATAACTTTGGCTCCAAAAGAAAATAGAAAAGTTGGAGAAAAAATTAAGGTGGCTATTAATAATGGATGACATTCAAGTAAAAAATAAAATAATTCCTATGGTTAAGTTTTTATTTTCTTCGCTTACTAGATCGGAAAAAAAAGCGGCAGATTATTTGTTAAACAATCCTGAAGAAGTTGTAGGGTTAGCTTTAAATGAATATGCAGAGAAATCTGGAAGTAGTCAGCCAAGTATAATAAGACTTTGCAAAAAAATTGGTACAAGCGGTTATGCCGAACTAAAATTAAACTTGTCTATGCAGTTGGAAAGTGATAATGACCAACCAAACACAGTTATAGACGTAAAACCTGAGCAGGGTATTACTTCTGTAATTAATAGTATCTTTGAAATAAACATACAAATATTAAAAGAGACTTTTGAACTGGTCACGGATGATTATGAAAAAGCTCTTGCAGCAATTTTAGATGCTAAACATATTTGTTTTTTTGCTCTCGGTGATGCAATGATGCCTTGCAGCTATGCAGAATTTAAACTAAGAAGACTAGGGTATATTTGTTATGCTGATGCCGATCCTGATATGCAAATAATCAATGCTTGCAATCTTATGCCTGGTGATGTTGCGATTTCAGTTTCCCATACTGGAAATACCAGAAATGTTATCAACGCTATGAAAATAGCAAAGAAAAAAGGAGCAACCACTATATGCATTACCAAAGTTGGCAAATCGGAACTTGCAAAATATTGTGATATTCAGCTTTTTACTGCAACAGCAGATATCACAATAGGTAAAGAAATAATTGCGCGGCGCATAGCTGAACAGGCTATTCTGGAGGCACTGTATTTAATGGTTCTTGAAAAAACAAAAACTATTTCAGCTAAAAAAATTAGAGAAAGCACCGCTGCAATGGAATTAAACAAATTATGATGAATAGAGGTCTTAATAATATATGAGAAGGTCATTTAGAACTATATTAATAGATGCAATAATGAAAAATGCTAAAGATAATCCCCAAGTGGTTGTTCTAAATGCAGATTCAGCGCGTGCATTATGTCTGACTAAATTTGGCGAGAGTTATCCTGATCGAATGTTCAGTCTTGGCATAAGTGAAGCAGACATGCTTGCAACAGCAGCTGGAATGAGTACAACAGGATTGATTCCTATTGTTGTTGGTTTTTCTATGTTTGTAACTGAGAAACCGTTTGAACAGATAAGGCAGGCAATCGCTTATCCAAACTTAAATGTAAAGATAATAGCAACACATGCAGGCTTGTGTGTCGGTAAGGACGGAGCGACACATCAAGCATTAGAGGATATTGCAGTAATGAGAGTGTTGCCTAATTTTAAAGTATTCGTTGCAGCTGATGTTAGTCAAACTGAAAGCGCAATAGATTCAATGATTTTGCATGAAGGACCCGCATATTTAAGACTTGGGCGTGATTTGGCTGAGGATATTTATAGTGAACCTAAGAGTATTGTTCCAGGTGGTTCTGATACTTTAACTGAAGGAATGGATGTCACTATCGTTGCATGCGGACTTATGGTTGAGCAGGCTCTAAAAGCGGCGGATGAACTTAAGAATATGGGAGTAAGTGCTTCTGTAATAAATGCATATTCTGTTAAACCTTTAGATGAAAATACTATTATTTCAAGCGCTAGAATAACAGGAGCTGTTGTTAGCGCAGAAGATCATTCCGTTATAGGCGGACTGGGCAGTGCAATAGCAGAGACTTTAGTTAAAAATTATCCTGTACCAATGGAGTTTATAGGTGTAAATGATCATTTTGGCGAATCAGGGGATCAGGATGAGTTATACAAGAAATACGGACTTACCCATAAAAATATTGTAGAAGCTTCTTTAAAAGCTATAAACCGTAAGGTATAGGAGGACTCTTAAGTGTCAAGAGATATTAAATATCTAGAAAATAAAGCTAAAGGGCTTAGAAAAGAAATTTGGGAAATGGTATATAACGCTCAGTCTGGACATATCGGAGGTTCCTTTTCTATTATCGAAACACTTGTTGCATTATATTTTGATGTAATGAAATATGATCCCCAAAATCCTAAGGTTCCAGATAGAGACCGTTTCGTTTTGTCTAAAGGTCATACTGCTCCTGCGCTTTATGCGGTTCTCGCGGAAGCAGGTTTTTTCCCGAAAGAATGGCTGAGAGATTCTTTCAGAAAGATTGATTCAAAATTACAGGGCCACCCTGATATGAAAAAGACTCCTGGTATTGATATGACCAGCGGGTCGCTCGGCATTGGACTCTCTGCGGCAAACGGCATGGCTTTAGGAGGAAAAGCTCAAGGAATTGAATTTAATGTTTATTGTATGATGGGTGACGGCGAGATCGATGAAGGTCAGATATGGGAGGCTGCAGCTACTGCTGCACATTATCATTTAGATAACTTGATTGCTTTTGTTGATAAAAATGGTTTGCAAAATGACGGAAAGACAGTTAATGTTAAAGATTTAGGTAATATCGCAGATAAGTGGAATGCCTTTGGCTGGTATGTTCAGGAGATTGATGGAAATAACTTCAATGAAATCTTCGACGCTGTAGATAAGGCTAAGGCCTGCAAAGATAAACCGTCTGTAATTATTCAGCATACCGTTAAAGGAAAAGGACTTTCATTCACAGAAGATGTAGTAGTTTGGCACGGCAAAACGCCGTCAAATAAAGAGTATATAAAAGGGCTTGAAGAACTTTCCTAGTATTTGAATTTTCATCAAAATAAATTTTTTGCACGGGTTGCGGTTGGAGTGCTATATGAGGGATAAATTATTAATTGGATGTGATATAGGAACATCCGGAACTAAAACTGTTGCGATGGATGTGGGCGGAAACATTTTAGCTCATGCATCCTGCAGCTATGGAATAATAACACTCAAAAATCAATGGGCCGAACAATGGCCTGATGTTTGGCTTAACGCTGCGTTAAAAACTATAACCGAAGTTGCCGCTCAAGTTACACCAGAATGTATTGCCGGGATTTGCATCAGTGCTCTCTATGGCGGAACAGGCGTGTTATGCAATGATAAGATGCAGCCTGTTAGGCCAACAATTATTTGGATGGATAGGAGAGCTGAGGAGGAAAGCAAATGGATCTCAAATCAAATAGGAAAAAATGTAATATTTGATGTATCAAAAAATGGGATTGATTCATACTATGGATATACCAAGTTACTATGGGTTCAGCAAAATGAACCGGATTTATGGAAAAAGATAAGGATGATCCTGCCTATCCATAGTTATATTGTGTATAAATTGACAGGCAAATTGTCTGTCGACTATTGTTCAGCTGGAAATGTGGGCGGAATTTACGACTATGAAAAACATGGTTGGTCCGACTTGATGTTGGGTAAACTAAATATTGGTGCGGATATTCTGCCAAAACAATTCTTTACTCCCAGTGACATCGTTGGTGGGTTAAATGCAGAGTTTTCAAAGCAAATGGGACTTTTAGAGGGGATTCCGGTCTGTGCGGGAACGGTAGATTGTATTGCTGCGATGCTTAGCACCGCTGCAGTAAAAGAGGGCGATAACGCTGCAATACTGGGCACATCTCTAAACTGGGGATTTATCCATTCAAGGATGCCATCAAATCCAAATCTTATTTCTATGCCATATTGCATAGAACCGACAAGGCTTAGTTATACCTATGGCGGGGCGTCTACCGCGGGTGCTCTTCCCAGATGGTTTTTAAACAATTTTCTTCAAAATGAGTCTGCTGATACCTATTCACAAATTGAAAAAGAGATTATTGATCAAGGAATACCGGCAGGTTCTGACGGATTAATTGTATTGCCGTATTTTATGGGGGAGAGGACTCCTATTTGGGACGTAAATGCATCCGGAATGATTTTGGGACTTTCACTTCGTCACACAAAAGCTCATATTTTTAAAGCTATACTAGAATCAACTGCATACTCATTAAAGCATATTATTGATACTATGACTGAAGGAGTAGATGTAGAGAGAATAGTTTTAGTTGGTGGCGGAGCAAAGTCAGATTTATGGAAGTCGATCTTTGCAGATGTTACAGGCCTTCCGGTTTATTCGCCGCAAAAGGCGATTGAAGCTCCTCTTGGAGATGCTTTCCTTGCCGGAATAGGGACTGGACTTTTGAAGGATTTCTGTGAAATCAAGAATTGGATAGGATTTAACGCACCGGTTGAACCCAATATTGGTAATTACGAAAAATATCAAAGGTATTTTGAGGTTTACAAGGATTTATACCCTAAGCTAAAAAACGATATGAGAGCGCTAAAAGAATTGTCATTATCCTATTAAATTTGATTTTGCAAAGCAAAATTAAATAAATTATTTTAGGGAGGAAAATTATGAAGAAGTTTTTGAGAATGACAGCAATACTGTTGACTGTTACAATTTTAGCAACAATGAATTTTGGATGTACAACAAAAAAGACAACAAATCCGCCTTCCAACAACAATACCTCCGGCACTACTACGACCAAATACAAGAAAACAACGTATAATCTTGTTTTCATACCAAAACTGGTTCATCCATGGTATGAGGATGTTAAAGTAGGAATTGATAAGGCAGTTGCCGAATTGAAACAACAGGGTATCACTGTAAACTATACATGGGATGCTCCTGCTGATGCGGTTGTTACTGACCAGATTAATAAGATCGAAGCTGCTGCAGCTAAAAAGCCTGACGGGATTTCTGTTGCGGTAATAGACGCAGCGGCAACTACAACAGTAATCAATGACCTTGTAAATCAGGGAATCAATGTTTCTACATTCGACTGTGATGCTAAAGATTCTAAAAGAAAGTATTACTGCGGACATTCGAAGAACTATGAAGACGGTGCAAAAATGGCGGATATTTTAGCAAAGCAGCTTGGTGAGACAGGTGAAGTTGCAGTATTGGCAGGCACGCTTAGCGCTATTAACCATCAGGAACGTGTGAAAGGTTTCAGAGACGAAATTGCAAAATATCCAAATATGAAAGTTGTTGATTCACAAGCTGATAACGACTCCATAGAAAATGCTATATCTGTAACTGAGAGTTATCTAACCGCTTATCCGAACTTAAAAGGCATATTTGCATGCAATGCAGCTAGCCCGATCGGCGCTGCAAGAGCTGTAAAGGATGCCAAAAAAGCCGGTAAGATTCAAATTGTTGGCATGGCTGAAGATCAGGAAGCAATGCAGTATGTTAAAGATGGAACAATTCTTTGCACATTAAAACAAGCGGTTCCAACCTATGGTTATAACAGTGTTTATAATATGTTGGCAATTGCTGATGGTCAGCCTCCTAAGGTTGTTGTTGACGAAATACCAGCTAACTTTGTAACGAAAGATAACGTAGATCAATATATCACTACTAGCGGATCAACAGGAACAACTGGCGGCACCACCGGAGGAACAACCGGAAATACAACTGGCGGAACAACTGGCGGAACAACTGGCGGAACAACGAAATAAATAATCACCTGTAAACGCAGCGGTTGGCTTGGTAATATACCAAGCCAACCGCAATTGGAGGTTAGTTTCAATGTCAGAGTTTATACTGGAAATGAATAATATTACGAAATTATTTGCAGGTGTAAGAGCTCTAAATAACGTTAGCATCAGTGTAAAGCCAGGCGAAATTCATGGGCTAATCGGTGAAAACGGAGCTGGAAAAAGCACGCTTATGAACGTCCTTATGGGTATCTATAAGGCTGACGAAGGTGAAATTAAAGTTGATGGAAACGTTGTTTCCATTATTTCACCATCGCAAGCAATCGCACTTGGCATAGGCATGGTGCCGCAAGAACTGAATTTAAACCCTTTTGTCAGTGCTGCTGAAAATATTTTCCTAGGAAACGAGATAAGAAATAAACTAGGCTTTATTAATTGGAAGAAAACTAACGAAGAATCAGTAAAAATAATTCAGACAATAGGAATTAGTATTAATCCACGTAAAATAGTAAATACACTTAGCGTGGCTCAGCAGCAGTTAATACAGGTTGCGCGTGTCCTTGCGACAGGT